>CAZPUI010000180.1:0-9184 GCA_964589695.1 uncultured Solibacteraceae bacterium
CCCAGGGCCTCCACCTGGCGCTCGAAGACCCGGTCGAAGCCGTAGTCGTTGCCGATGGCGGTGAGGGCGGAGGTGTCCGTGGTGAGGGCAAGGCCCGCCAGGGCCCGGCGTTCCTTCACGAAGCGGCCACTGAGCTCCGCGGCAAAGTGCTGGGCGTCCGCGGCGCTGCCACCATTCCCGCACACCAGGATCCGGCAGCCGCGGCGGAGGCGCTCCGCCATGTCCTCGGCCTGGGCCAGGAGATGGTCCATCTCCCGCTCGAAGAAGGCCCGCTTCAGGGTGAGGGCCTCGTCCACGTGCTTCAGGAATCGCTCACGCATGGGTCGCTCCAAGCCACCTGCAAGGCAGGTTGGCATATACCGGCATCTTGCCAGGAAATGACCAATCTGGCCCGGATGCTGTCACAGTTAAAGGATTCCAGCCGCGGAGTCGACCATGCCTTGGATGGATTGGTTTGCCCACAAGCATCCTTTCCTCGTTCACCTTCCCTTGGCCGTGGCCCTGCTGCTGCCCCTGGCCCTGCTGGCCTCCCTTCGGCCCGGCCGGGGCATCCGCCCCTGGTGGCTGGTGTGCCGCTACCTCTTCGCTTGGGGCTGGTTTTTCATGGTGCCCGTGGCCCTCAGCGGGCTCATGCTGGCCCGGCGCATGAACCTGCTTGCCTGGGACCAGTTCCTGGCGGGCAAGGGCAGCCCCGAGATGCTGATCCTCCGCCAGCACCAGCTCTTGGCGGGGGGCACGTTCCTGCTGGGGATCCTGGTGCTCTACCTTCTGGTGCGACGCCGACAGGACCACCAGAGCCTGGGGCCCCTGGCCTTCCTGGGGGGGCTCCTGTTCTGTGGAGGCCTCCTGGTGACCGCGCACCACGGGACGCGGCTCAGTCGGCCCGTGCAGCAGGTGGTGGTGGAAAAGGCGGTGGCGGCGCCCGTGGCGGTAAGCGCCCCCAGGGTGGTGCGGGATCCCCTGCGCCCCGGTCCAGTGCTGGACTACCTGGCCCTGGAACCCATTCAGCCCGAGCCTGTGAAGACCACCTTCCATGGTTTGCGATGGATCCGAACCTATGTCACCCCGGCCTCCGCCGAGGCCTATCGGAAGGGGGAGCCCCTGCCCACGGGCACCCTGGTGGTGATGGCCTCCTGGGAGGACCGCTGGGGACGACCGGGCTTCGATTCCGGCCCCTTCTACGCCCTGGAGGTCAAGGCGGACGGTCGGAATGAGCTGACCTGCTACTGGGCCAAGGTGCCCGAGGCCAAGCGGGCGGAGATGGGCGGGGCCGAGCGCATCTATTGGAAGGGCAATGATTCCAATCTGGAGGCCTGCATGGCCTGCCACGCCCAGGGTGTCTCCCCCCTGAAGGACCGCAGCAAGGTCTTCCCCTTCCGAAAACCCAAGCCTGAGACGGGCACGGTGCCTGGGCAGAAACCCTGATGGTGCCGCCCTGGGTCTTTCGTGTCGCCGTGGTGGTGCTGAGCCTGGGGGCCTGGTTCTGGACCCAATCCCTCCTGGGACGCCGGGCCTTTCCCGAGGGGCGGATCGGGGACACCCTCCTGGAGGTCACGGCCCCCTGGAACCGTTGGCTGGGGGAGCATCCAGCCTGGGCGAACCGGCTGCTCATCGTCACGTCCCTGCTGATTGATCTCCTGGGGATCTTCCTCATCGTACTGGCGGTGGCGGGGCCCAGCCTGCGCCCCTTGCTGGGCATGCTCATCCTCTTCTCGCTCCGCCAGGTGTGCCAGGGGCTCTGTGCCCTGCCGCCCCCGGAGGGCATGATCTGGCGCCACCCTGGCTTCCCCTCCCTCCTGGTGACCTACGGCACGGCCAATGACCTGTTCTTCTCCGGGCATACCGCCATCGCCGTGTACGGCTGCCTGGAATTGGCCAATGCCGGCGGGAGCCTCGGGGTGGTCCTTGGGATTGCCGTGGCCCTGGTGGAGGCGGCCACCGTGCTGGTGCTGCGGGCCCACTACACCATGGATGTCTTCACCGGCGCCGTCACGGCCCTGTGGGTTTGGACCGTGGCCAAGGGGCTGGCACCCACGGTGGATGGGTGGGTGGCGGGGTGGCTGAAGTAGGGGGCTTGGACGGCCCTCGATGCCACACGCCCGTGTTAAAGAAGGCAAACACGGAGGATAAAGGTCTCTTTCACAGGGGCTAGGCCAAGCACTTTGGTGGCAGGGAGACGAGCAAGTGCCGGTCCCAGTCCGGGGCGAGGCTTGTGAGGGCGGCGAGGAGCACCAGGGCCACGCCACAGGCCCCATCCAGAAGGCCTGGGACGTATTCCAAGGCGGACGCATTGTCCTCGCGCAGGGTTCTCCTGGGGAAACCGCCCCAGGGCTTGGTGGGATCCTGCCATTCCAGGGTTCTGGCCAGCATGTCCGCGGCAGCGGTTCGGAAGACTTCCTCGCCCGTGGCGGCATGAAAGCGCAGGAAAAGTTGCTGTTCCAGGACTTCTTTGAGCAGGCCAACCCAAGGGCCGCCAAGCTATTCCTGGACGACTGGTGCACCCTCGCCCACGCCAGCAAAAGCCCCTTATGAAGCTGGCAATCACGCTCTAAGCCAACCGCAAAGGCATCCATAGCTAGTGGTTATCCTGGATCAGCAATGGGCTTATCGAGGGCATGAATAGCCTGATCCAGGCAGCCATCGCGAAGGCCAGAGGCTACCGGAATCCACAGAACCTCATCACCATGGCCTACCTCATCGCAGGCAAACTCGAGTTCAATAACGCCTACCACCTGGCTGGGTTACCCACACGAAATACCGAGGAACCCAAAGTGAGCATCAAGTTCAGGCGACTGCAGGCTGCCATGTCGCCTGAATACCGAATGGCTGCTTGACTTGGATTCCCTGGCCAACAGAAGGTATCCTGACGGCGATTCGAGCATGCGGAGGCCCAGGGAGTTCCCCCGCCGAACCAAGGCCATTGCCGACCTGTGCCAGGAACTCAACAAAATCAGGACACGCCGCCTAGGAACGCAACTGACGATCCAGTACCAAATTGCCGAACTGGACACCAGAATCGGACAGGTTTGAGGGGGTTATGTCAGGTGTTCTGAGGCGTCATTGGGTGTAACTGTTAAATGTGATGGCATGTTATGTGAAAACAAAGATTCAATAAATTGCCCCCACGCCAAGTGCAGGCATGGGGGTGTGCTGAAACAATTACGAAAATTGGCATCAGATCATGCTAAAAACATTGTTGACAGGTTTCAATTGTTTTATTTTTGCACGACTCAATGCTTGTGTTCATTGAACCACAAGTTCTTCCATCACGGGTAAGGCATGTCATTTGGATGGTAGGCTCGCAACGATCTCCAGAGATACCACCCTCAATGAGATTCGTGGCTTGCGCGCTGAGCGCAACAAGCGTGTCCTTACGTAGCGCTAGTTTCTTGACGGACATAATGCCTCCATGTGTGTATTGATTTAGCATATCCGAATAAAACGCTATACATTTTTGTTCGTTGTGACATCAAGCTCTATGGCACTAGAATGAGCGAACAGTTCTTTGGGCGATGTGCAAATTTCATGGCTTCAAGTGCCGAGAAATCGCGGCGGCCCATTACTTGAGCAGCGTTGTTACACCGGACTCAGGTCATTGCTGCGGTTGTCGACGCTTTCATGAGCGTCATCCACACCTTCGAATTCAAATAATTAACAGGATGCAATCGGTCCCTTGGTGTAACAATAACTTGCGTAAGAGCAGGCGAGGTCTTCTGAAGGGCAATGGTAAATTGTCATTTTGGCACAGTAGTTATTCTGTACTGAGTAAAAACCGCCACGCACACCGATGGTAGTTTCGAGTGAAGTGATCGTTGTTTTGGAGATTTGTAGTTTTTTCATGGTTATTCCCCGTCGTCTAAATTATTTCACTGTTGAACGGTTGTTTTTGCATAATTTAATACACGTGGTAATTCGAATTTTATTTCTAGTTGTCATGCGTGATATACGACGTTAAAGCAGTAAATTCGCAATTATTAAATCAAGTCCTTTATGGCGAACGCGATTAGTCATTAAAATTTAATCAATTTTGTTTTGTGTAATATTGTTTTTCTTTTCGCGTGTTCGTCCACTTTGACTGAATGTGCGAGTATTAAAATTTTACATTGTAATTGCTAAAAAAATGGTGATAGGACCTGGTGAATACCTGGCCGAATCAATCTAAACTCCTCCACCTGGGCCTGTATTGGCACAGTAACGCATGGTCCTGGTGCAAGGACCTTGGTTCCAGCTGTTGAGTTTGCAGTGTAAATCATTTGTAGCGCAGAAAAGTGACCAAGTGCAGTTGGCGCCACCGTTGTACATTGAATCCGCCCCACCTGTAGCCGGAGTGTCGGTAAGGTTGGCAATTGTTTCGAGTTTGATTCTCTTCAGAGCCATGCAGCCCTCCTCGGTTATGCGACATCCGGTCGCACCTCTAGGGTGTCGTCAGGTCTGCGGGCTGTAACTGGTCCAGTTCTAGATTATTGGAATGGTCCACTGATATGTGAGGAGGTGTGAGGAAGGTCGATCAACCCTGTGGATCGTACAATGGGAGTAGCCAAAGCGTGTGGTTGAGCTTCGATGCAGAATTGTGGGCAGCCAGGGGCAGAATGCTCTGAGGGATGAATCAGCTGACCACGGCAACGGCATGGATAAAAGGTCCCACTGGGGGTCCTGGAGCGGGGAATGGGTGCAGAGGTTGCAACACCTAATGACTATGTCTGCCTAAATGGCCTTACATTAGATGCGTGCACGAAAGGTGGTGCGAAGTGGATGTCGGGTTGAAACGGAGCACCATAATGTCTGATTGCGTTTGCTGATGTCAGGAACAATCTTGATTCAGCCCTTCACAAACAGTTTAAATCCATCCGTATTTCGGAACGCCAGCCAAGTCGTGTTAATGTGTGTCCTTTTTACGGCTGGTGCACACCACTGGATCTCTCCAGGTGTATCCCGTTGGGGGACAGTCACAGGACCTTTGGGTGGGTTCGAAGCCGCAGTTTTGACAAGTCTGTGTTTGATTGCAGGTTGCTGCGGCGTATGTGAACTCGATGGTGCACTGCCCACATGTGTAAGAGCAAGTATCTGTGTTGTTGTCTCCACGATAAAGGCCAGCCCATATGCGTTGTGCTGGACCAATATCCACGAGATTTTCGCGCTGAAGGACGAGCTTTTTTGGGGACATTGGGGCTCCTTGAATGAGTTCTTGGCGGGATAATGCTTCAACAAGATTTGGAATCATTTCCCTTCGGTAGGTGTGAGTGGGATCGCAATTCGCTGAGAGCGTTGAAGGTCCAGGGCGCGTAGTAGACCCGATGTTAGCATTTGGTGCTGGCGATGGCGTGGAAGTTCGAGATCCAGCGGAGGAAGGGACTGGTTCCCGCGGCGCCTGGGTTGTGTGTGTGACGTCGCCTTTGTTACCCAGGACAATCCTTCCCGAAGGGATTGGGGTTCGTTTCGGAGGAGGCAGGCCTCCGCGAGCAGTAAAGGAACCTCGCGGCCTGCGGGGTAGGTGGCGTGAGCCTTTTGAAGAAGGGCCGCCGCTTTCTCCAGATCCCGCAATTCCCGATTGACTTGGAAAGCAAGGAGAGCCCGCTGCCCAGCCTCCCGCAGGGCTTTGTAGATGGCCCATTCGGGTGCCCTTTCCTTGGCTAGCCGCGCCAGGGCAAGGTCCAGTTCATTCCAGGATTCGGGCAGACGATGCGTAGCGCGAACTTCCAGGCGTTGGAGGCGACTGTCAGTCAGAATGCGTGTGGGAGAATCTTTGGGAAGGTGTTCTACCAGCAGTCTGGCCTTTTCGAAGGTCGGCATGAAGGGCGCTCCGCGCTCCAGGAGCACTTCAGCCCTAAGGATGGCGGCTTGGCATAGGACGGGTTCCAGAACAGGGGGCTGAAGGAGCTGTGAGGCCTCTATGGCCAGCTGCTCAAGGCGGTCAAGGGTAGGCAAGGGATCCTCACCTGCCGCCCACTGAAGCGGGGCTAAGGCTTCCGCCAATCTCAGAAGCCAGGAGCTGCGCCCGATTCGTTCCAAGGGGTGCATTTTGGGTCCAGGGTCCGCCAGCTTGAGCTGAATCGTTTGTAGCAATGCTGGATCCACCCATCCTCTGGACTGGCTGTGCAAGAGCTCATATTGAAGCCATGGGAGGTCTTCCATGGTCACGGGGGCGCTTGCCATCAGGGTTTCGGAAAAGCTCCGTGCCTTGGCCAGGAGCGGGAATGGGTCCTCCCCTCTGCTTCGCGTCTGCACCAAGGCTTCGGACAGAAGACCGAGGCGGCAGTCCAAGACTTCCAGATCCCCTGGATCGGCCTTTTCCGCCAGTGCCACAAGTGCCTCGATGGCAGGAGCCGATGGCCCCAGCTCTGGAGTCAGGCCTGGAAACAAGAGTCGACGCACTTTGCGGGGGGTAGCCGCCAGAAGGTACGATTGTGGAAAGCTTGGCGCCCGCTGCTGAAGGGTCATGGCCAGGGACTCCACCTGCGCCAGGTGGTTCAGAATCGTGGCCACAGGGATGGTCTCGGGTGCATGGCCAGGTTCAAGGATGGACCGACCCAGCACCCACGCACGATGAATCCTGAGTCGAGCCTCCAGGTTCCAAAATCTCAGGTCCCAGGGCTGCTCCAGGCGCAGTGATGCTGCATGAGCGATGGCTTCTTCATGCTTTCCCAAGGAGTGGAGGCGATGGAACTCCGATTCCTTCGCCAGTTGTTTGGGCAGACGGCCCTGGATCGAAGCCAGAAGGGCCATGGCAGGATTGAAGAACTCTTCCAGAATTTGGGTTCGGAATCGGGCCTGAACAATCGGGTCGGGGATGGAGTCCACCAATTCCGTCAGGGACTGGAAGCGCTCGATCATGCGTTGGGAGCGCGCCAAGGCCAGGGAGGAGGGACGGTAGCCAAAGTTCCAAGCTTCATCCATGAGCCGAGCCGCTTCGGCTTTTCGGTTCAGAAGTACCTGCAGGCGTCCAAGGGCGTGCAGGGCAGGACCCCGGGCGGCACGATCGCCCCTTGCAAGGTCGCCTTCGATCTGGAGGGCGCTCTGGCGAATGCGCGCCAAGGCGGGGCGGATGTCATGGAGGGGAAGGGCATACACCTCGTTCAAAGCCCGCTCATGGGCTGCCACCTCTTGGTCAAACTGCGTGGCCCAGGCTTCCTGGCGATTCCGGAAGCGCAGGTTCAGGCCCAGGGCCACCCCTGTGGTCAGGGTGACCACCAGTCCCAGACCCATCGCCCAGGTCAGGGCACGGTTGCGGCGGATCCATCGCCCCAGGCGATAGATCACCTGGGGTTTACGGGCCTGAACGGGGTGGTTCGTCAGGAGGCGGCGAAGGTCTTCGGCCACGGCCAAGGCCGTGGGATACCGGTCCCCTGGAGCCTTGGCCAGGCATTTCTCAACGATCCACCCCAGGTCCTCGGGCAGGTCCGGTCGGGCCGTCCGCAGGGGTAGGCGGGGCAGGGTGTCCATGGCCTCAAGCAAGGTCCTTGGGTCAGAGGTGGGATAGGGTAAGCGCTCGGCGGCCAGGACATAGAGCATCATCCCCAGCGCATAGATATCACAGGCTGGCGTGATGCCGCTGGGGTCCCCGGTGCGCTGTTCGGGGCTGGTGAAGGGGGGGGTGCCCAGGGGGCAGGCCGTGGGCGTGGCCTCGAGCCCCCCCTTGACCATCCCGAAGTCGGCAAGCAGGGCATGGGGTGGACCCTGGGTGGCCTGGAGCAGGACATTGGCAGGTTTCAGGTCCAGGTGAACCAGTCCCCGGAGGTGGGCTGCATGCACCCCCTCCGCCACTTGGATGGCCACCTCCAGCCGGGTTGCAAGGTCAAGTCCGGGGGCGGCCTGGGCAAGGTTGGGACCCTCGGCGAGCTGGAGCACGATGAAGGGCTGGGGCTCCGTGTCCACGATTTCCAGGACCTTGCATACGTGGGGGTGATCCACCTGGGCCTGGGCCCGTGCTTCCGTAAGGGCTGAGCGACGCCGGGCATGCCGCTTCAGCACCTTCAGGGCGACCTCCCGTTGCAGGAGCGTGTCCAGGGCCCGGTAGACCTGGGCGGTGGCACCTTCCCCCAAAGGCCGCAGGTGCTGGAAGCGCGTCAGGAGGGGCCACGGGGGATCCCCGGAATCCCAGGGGAGGTGTGTTTTCAGATCTTCGGATCCCCAGCCCGCGCGGCTCCGCGGGGTTGCTTCAGGCGATGGGGGCTCCTGGGGCCCCCCAAGCCAAGATGGCTCGCCCTGGGAGTCCAGGGAGAAGCCTGGTTCGGGGTCGGCACCCTCGAGTCGGGGGGGAGGCTGGGGGGGAAAATCATGGGGACACATGGTTTCATCCAGGGTGGCACAAGCCCATCTCCCTGGGTGGTCTCCAGGGAGTCCCCGTGCTATTGCTCGATCCATGCGCGCGCATGGCTTTGCCTTCACCTTGCCCGAGGAAGGGGGTGCATCCTTCTCCCGCCGCTTGGCGCTGGCTTTGGAGGAGGCCATTCGCGAAGGGCGCCTTCGCCCTGGGGAGGCCCTGCCGGGGTCCCGGACCCTGGCTTCCATGCTGGGGGTGAACCGCAAGACCATTCTTGTCGCGTTGAAGGAGTTGGAGGACCAGGGCCTTCTGGAGACCCAGGCCACCCGAGGCACCTTCGTGGTGGAGGCCCGGGAGCTGCCGCCCTCCCCGCCCACCCTGGGTCAGGAGGCACCGGGCTTTGATATGCCCAGCTTCCTCCATTCCATTTCCCAGGCCTCCCATGATCAGGGAACCCTCGACCTTTCGGAGGGTCTGCCGGATGCCAGCCTCTTCCCCCTGGCGGAACTGGGGCGGGCCCATGGGAGGGCCCTTCAGCGACATGGCCCCCGGCTGCTCCAGGCACCGGCGTCCAAGGGCTCTTCGCTCCTGCGCACCCTGCTGGCGGACTGGATATCCGAACGACGGGGCTTCTCGGTTCTGCCCGACAGGGTCATGGTGGCCCCGGGGTGGCGCTCGGCCCTGACCCTGGTGGCCTCGGCGCTCCTCAGGCCCGGGGATGTGCTGGGGGTGGTGACCACCCCCCATGTTGTCGGAGGTTGGGCAAGCCTCCGTTTTTGTCCAGGTTTGAGCCCGCCCCTGTTTTGTTGCAGGTTGAGCCCGCCCCCTGTTTTGTTGTCGCGCGCTTCGTTCTCGCAAGGGAGACGAATCGCCCTCCCGTTCCAGGAGGATGCCTTGCAGGCGGCTCAGACCAGAATGCCATCC
>CAZPUI010000181.1:0-9168 GCA_964589695.1 uncultured Solibacteraceae bacterium
GCGAAATCCTCCACGCTGACGGTGTCGTCCCCCAGCATGAGGGACCAGTCTGCACTCACGGACCCATCCAGACCGGCCTGGGTGTCGGTGGCATTGGTCTCTTCCAGTCGACGGGCCCCCAACCTGACCTTGGCACGCAGGCGCCGAGCCCCACCGAATTCCGCCATGCCTTCGGGCAGATGGATCAGGAAGCCTGCCTCCTGGAGCTGATGGGCCCCCCGGGTCAGGAACTGCCAGGCCTCCGCGGGTTTGAGCGTGAGGTCCTCGGGCTTCTGACCCCGCAGGCTACCCTCAAGGGGTGGGAAGAAGGGGACAGCCCGGGCCAGGCCCCGCAGGAGAACCTTCCGGGCCTCCAGCACCTCCACCTCCGTGGAGGCTTCCCAGAGCCGCGCCGCGGGAATCCACTCCTCCTCCAGATTCTCCAGCCCCACCCGCAGGATCCAACCCTCCTCGCTGAGGCGATCGGCCTCCAGGATGGCATCCCGTCCGGGAGGCAACTTGGGAGCCTCCAGGGAAAGGCTGGGACGGATCCACTGGGCCCGCGCCCCCTCGCTCCACTGATCCATCTGTTCGCCCAGGGTGCGTTCGGTTACACCGACGGTGGGGAACTCGTTCATGGGGTGGCTGAGGGAAACCATCAGCCGCTCGTCCCAGGGCAGGCGGTCGCGCTTGTGACCCCGGAGGCGGTGGATCAACCCGAGCCGAGGATCCTCGCCGGGGCGAAGGGCCCCAGCGACAAATCGGACCAGGAAGTCCGCGCCATCCTCCAGGAAGGCCCGCACAAGGTCCTCCCGTCGGGGGGGCATGGCCAGGTCGTCCTCCACCTCTTCCGTGTCCAGGGTTCCCAGGGCCAGCCCCTTGGTGAACACCCACATGTCGTCATCGGGGAAGCCATAAACCGAAGGGGGCATGGCCGAAGCCAGTTGGTCCAGCACCTCCCGGTCCGCCGAATTGGTCAGGCAGATGCCCCAGTTGGTGCGCCAGGGATTGCCCTGGGTGTTGAGCGAAGGCAGCAGTGCGCCCCGAATCACCAGGGCCTGGAGGGCCCGGAGGGCCGAGGACCAGAAGGCCAGGGACCCGCCCAGCCTCTCTGGATCCGCAGGGAGGCTGGCCAGCCAGGGCAGGGCCCGCTGCCAACGGAGGGGCACGCAGTGGGCCTCCACCAGGGTGGAGTCGGGCATGAAGAGTCTGGCCCGTGCGGGGGTCAGCCGGTCCCTGCCATGGAGGTTGCCCGGAAGGGTCCGAAGGGTGCGATGCCAGAGACCAGGATCTGCCGACCCGGGCAGGCAGATCAGGAAACCCCGGTCCAGGGGACGGTACTGAAGGATGGGGCGCATCATTCCGCTACCCTGGAGGCAGGCCTGGTGACCAAGCTACGCCCAGTCACCACGCGGGAAGGACCTTGAGGATGTCGTGGACACAACATGACCGGGTGGTCCCCCTTGTTCATGGAAGGAGTGGCAGGATGAGAATTGGATTTGCGAGCGACCATGCGGGATTCGATCTGAAGGAGCGCCTCAGGGCCTGGGCGGTGTCCCAGGGACATCAGGGGGTGGATTTTGGAACCGATGGGCATGGATCTGTGGATTACGCGGATTTCGCACATCGGGCGGCGTTGGGAAGGAGCCAGTGGGACGTACTGGTGCTGGTGTGCGGTTCCGGCATCGGCATCAGCATCGCGGCCAACCGCCATGCTGGCATCCGCTGCGCCCTGGTGACCTCCCTTGAGCACGCCCGCTTGGCTCGAGAGCACAATGACGCGAATGCCATCGCTCTCGGCCAGCGGCTGACGGAACCACTGCAGGCTGAATCTTACCTCAAAACCTTCCTGGAAACCCCCTTCGAAGGTGGGCGACACCAGAATCGGGTGGAGAAGATCGAACTCACCGCTTCCGCCGAGGCCTTCCGTGCGCACCCAGAGTGACCTTCGACACATCTCCTTCCAGGCGGGCCTCCAGGTTCACGCCGCAGGTTCCTGCCTCGTCTCCTTCGGTGGCACCCAAGTTCTATGTGCCGCCAGCCTGGAGACCTGGGTCCCTCCCCACGTGAAAGGCACCGGCCGTGGCTGGCTCACGGCGGAATATGGCATGCTGCCCGGTTCCACCAACACCCGCGCCTCACGCGAGGCCCGCAAGGGCCGGCAGGATGGTCGCACGGTGGAAATCCAGCGCCTCATTGGCCGAAGCCTTCGGCAAGCCGTGGATCTGGGGGCCCTGGGGGAGCGTCAGATCACCCTCGACTGCGATGTGCTCAATGCCGATGGGGGTACCCGCTGCGCGGCCATCACGGGTGGCTGGGTGGCCCTGGTCTTGGCCTTGCGCAAGGCCAATCTGGACGCGGCCTTGGTCCGGCAGGTGGCGGCAGTCAGTGTGGGCCTGCTCCCCCCGGCGCTGGAGGGCGGTCGTGGGGGCGCTGTTCTTGATCTGGACTACGAGGAAGACCATCGCTCGGACGTGGATGCCAATGTGGTGGCCTCCCGGCGCCTGGAGGCTCCGCTCCTTGAATTGGTGGAATTCCAGGCCGCCGGGGAAGGCCGGAGCTACGGGCGGGAGGAAGCCGTGGAATTGATGGACCTGGGGCTGGCAGGTTGTCAACGCATCATGGCCCTTCAGCAGGCCGCCCTGCACTGACTTGCTCCCTCAGGTTCGTCTCTCCAGAATGGAAGGCATCCTATGTGGTTCCACCGAGTGACCATCCTGCTGGCCCTGGGCGTTGTCCGCCCGGTGCTGCAGGCACAGGCCCCCACGGCGGATCCCCTTGCCTACAAGATCCTTCCCCCGGACTACATCTTTCACTTCCACCCCCGCGTGGAGGTCGAGGGAAGGCCGTCCGTGGGCCTCGTACTCTCAGGTGGAGGCGCCCGGGGGGTCACCCATGTGGGTGTCCTTCAGGTCCTGGAGGAACAGGGCTTTCCCGTCGACAGCATCACGGGCACCAGTGCCGGAGCCGTGATCGGAGCCCTCTATTCATGCGGGTTCAGCGGTCGGGAAATCGAGGCACTCTTCCAGAGGGTGGATTTTGGGCGCGCCTTCCTGGATCCCCTGAGCCGAGCACCCGGACAAACCCTTGAGGAACAGGAGTCTGAGAATGGAAGCGTCTTTTCATTCCAGATGGACCGTGGCGTACCCACCTTCGCCATGGCCCTTCGCTCGGGCATCACAGTTCAAAAGACCCTCGAAGGCCTCCTGGCCCGCGGGGCCTACTTCTCCGGGGGGGATTTCGACCGCCTCAAGGTACCCCTGAGGGTCGTGACCACGAACGTGGAAACGGGGCTGGGCCGCGCCTTTTCCCGGGGCAATCTGGTGGAGGCCTGCCGGGCTTCCATGGCCGTCCCAGGAGCCTTCCGACCCGTCGTCATCGAAAGCCAGCAATACGTGGATGGCGCCCTGGATGAAAATCTTCCCGTGTTCAATGCCCGGAAGGCCTTCCGCCCCAGGCTGATCCTGGCGGTGGATGCCAGCAATCCCTTGGAGGAGGTCCGGTCGAGCAACATCATCAGCCTGACGGCCCGAAGCCTGGACCTGATCATCGAGCGTCGGCAGCATGACAGCCGCGCTGCGGCGAATCTGGTCATCTTCCCCAAAGCCATGGACGTACCCTTCACCCAGTACGGACGGGATCTCCCGAAGCTGGTGAGCGCAGGACGCGAGGCCATGACAGCCCAGGTGGATGTATGGCGGGACAAGATTCTCACGGCGGCCGAAGATGATGTCGACCTCCAGGTGGACCGGGTGGAACTGGCCACTCCCCACGTGGTTCCCCCCCAGATCTTCACCCTGCTGAAGAAGCTGGTGCCCTCGGGCACGCCTCCACGCCGTTCCGCAGTCATGGCAGTGGTGCAGCAATCCATCGTCAAGGGTTTCGCCCGGCAGGTTCACCTTGAGGTCCAGGGTCAGGCCCCTGAGCGAAGGCTCGTCCTTGCAATTGAGGGACATGCACCGGTGCGGAAGATCGATGTGGAGGTCCCCCAGCCCTGGAAGGAGACCATCCTCAGGGAGGTGGCCGAAGCCATTCGACTGGATAAGCCTTTCAATCCAAGCACCTTCGGGGACCTTTTGGGAAGATGGGTCCATACGGCGGTGGTGGATGGCGCCCCCCTGGTGGATGTGAGGGCCTCGGGCTTCGAGGAGGCCACCGGAACCCTGCGCGTGGTGATGCGGGAACCCCGAGTGCGCCGGGTGGAGGTTCAGGGAGGTTCATCCCTTGAAAAGTCCTACATCCTGAACACCATGGCCCCCCTCCTGGGGGCACCCCTGAGGACCACCCAGCTCAGGACCCTGCTCGACGTGGTGGAGCGGCGGTTGCACCTGGCGGAGCTGCGATACCAGATTCGACCGGCCAGGGGTGGCTCCGCTGCGGGCGGCGAGGGGGCCGAGCTGATTCTCACCCCGGTCTCCAATCGTCCCGTATCCGTGGACCTTTCCCTGGGCTACGAAAACGCCCTGGGAGGCTTCCTCGGCATGCGGTACAAGGCCCTGAACCTGGGGGGAACCGGCGGAGGGCTGGAGGTCATCGCCCTCAAAAACCGCCTGGAGAAATTCGGTTCCTTTACCTTCCAGGGTCCAGTCAAGGGCTTCCCAGGCGCCGGAATCGAAGTGGGTGCCGCGGTGTCCACCCAGCGCATGGGACGGCTCTTCGGGCTTCCAGCCACGGAGATCTCGTACCTCCCGGGCCTGGAGATGGGCATCACCGATGTGGTCATGGGCAGCTATTTCCGGTACGGAGCCTTTGGCCAGGGCAAGGTGGGCTTCAGCATGATCCATCGCAATGTCTTCTTCCAGCAGTCGCTGGAGGGTGGGCGCTCTGCACGCCAAGAGCGACTGACCCAGCTCACGGGGGAATGGGACTCCTTCGATCGACACTCCCTCCCCAAGGTGGGGACCCTCGTGCGCTGGAGGATGGGGCTCGGGGATGCCTTCCCGGGACTGGAACCCTCCGGCGTCTTCAAGCTTGGCTACCTGCGTGCCCGGCGCGTGGGCTTCCTGGGAGACACCTCCCAGGACAACGGCCTGGGCTTCGACCTGGATGCGGAACTGGGCTACGGTTCCAATGCGCCCCTGGACAGGTGGTGGCCCTTGGGAGGCCCCAGCTCCATCATCGGGACCCCAGCCATGGACCTTCGGGCCCCCAATTTCGGGATCCTGCGACTGGGCATCCCCATGCAAATGATGGGATCGTACGGGCTTCTGCTCCATCTCCAACCCCGGGTGGATGTGGGAGTCTTCTCCAGTACGCCCCAGGATCTGTTCCGCAGTGCACGTGCGGTGGGGGCTGGTCTGCTGCTGCGGACCATGGTCTCGCGGTTCCTGGTGGAACTGGGGTACGGCTTCAGCCGGGTCAAGGAATTGAACCAGCCCTGGGGCAGCACCACCGGTGTCTTCCACATCACCATCGGCACCACACCCTTTGACCTCTGGCGACGAAGATAGGAGCCTCCATGCGTATGACCCTCTGCGCCTTCACCCTTGGCGTGGTCCTAGTGGGGCAACAAACCGCCACGCCCTCCCGCTCCAAGCCCAAGCCCCAGCCCAAGCCCCGGCCCGGGTCCCCACCCCCCAAGACCTCCACGCCGAAACCAGCCCCAAAGCCTGGTGCGCCGGGTCGCCTGAGCCCCGGAACCCAGCCCGAGGCTCCCACCGACCAGGATCGCGTGGCCAAAGAACTGCGCCGGAAGCGGAAAGACAAATAAACCACGACCCCGGATGGGGGTCGTGGGCCGTTGGTTTGTGAGAATTACTTCTTCTTTTTACCCTTGGGGGTAGGCGCTGGCTCTTCCACGGGCTGCCCCGTCAGAAGGCCGATCTCCTTCTGGACCCGCTTGTTGCTCGGATCCAGCACCGCAAGACGGTTGAAGAAGGACAACTGGTCGCCTTTGGCCCAGCCTTTGACGGTCTCCATGTAGGGTTTGGAGCTCACAATGCCTTCTACGTACTTCACCTTGTCGTTGGGGAACTTGTAGTTGGCGAGTTCGTCCGTTTCCTTCGTGATCATTTTCTCGAAGGGGTCCACCTGATTGCCCAAGGACTTGGCTTCAGCTTCGGCATGGTCGATGGATTTTTGAAAAATTTCGATCCATTTATTGTTATTGACGAGACCCTCTTCCATCTTCTTCACGGATTCCAGCTGCTGGACTTCTTCGGCCGTGGGCTTGGCAAGGCTCTTGATCCACTTGATGTAGTCCGCGTTCCCATCGATCTGGCCCTTCTTCAAAAGGCTGTCGTATTTGTAGGCCTCAATGGCCTTGCCCAGGGACTCCTTGGTGGCCACAGCATTTTCCTGAGAAAGCTCCCGGGCCTTTTTCACATATTCCAGCGCCGACTCCCACTGGCCGAAGTCCCGGGACACGGTGGCAGCCAGGTAATAGGCGCGGGCCGTGGCGTAGAATCGCTGGTAGCTGGCGTAGGATCCGCCGATCTTCTCCTTGTCAAAGGGCTCCACTGTGGTCGGCAGAAGGGCCTTGGCCCTCTCCAGCGCTTCGCTGAGCTTCAGCTCCTTGACCAGCTGCTCGATGGCAGGGCCTTCCGTGCGGAGGCGATCCTGGATGGGAGCCAGGGGGGCAGCAGTCTGGGCCACCAAAGCCACTGGAAGAAGGGTGAGGAAGGGCGATCGCTTCATGTTGAATCCTATGGTTATCAGATGGACGACTTCAGTGTGCCTCAAGTCGAATACAAAGATCGGTCCGATTGGAATTTTTGTGTCACAACGAAGCAAAAAGAAGGGCCGGTGAATCCGGCCCTCGCAGACAAGGCTCCCGCACTCACTTGGTCCATCGAAGGATGGGCTTGCGGGCGGCGGTGGTTTCGTCGAGCCGACGCACGGGGGTGGTCACCGGGGCCTGGTGCAGGGCCTCGCCCTCGGATTCCGCCTGACGGGCGATGTCCAGCATGGCTTCCACGAAGGCATCGAGTTCTTCCTTGCCTTCGCTTTCCGTGGGTTCAATCATGAGAGCGCCATGAACCACCAGTGGGAAATAGATGGTGGGAGGGTGGAATCCGCGATCGATGAGCCCCTTGGCCACATCCAGGGTGGTGATGTCCTTGGCGTTGAGGTCATGGTCGTTGAAGATGACCTCGTGCAGGGTCGGGCTGGTGTAGGGCAGGTGGTAGGCCCCCGTGAGCCGAACCCGCAGGTAGTTGGCATTCACGATGGCCCGGAGGGTGGCGGTCTTCATGCCATCGCCCCCATGACTCAGGCAGTAGGTGAGCGCCCGCACCAGCATGGCGAAATTCCCGAAGAAGCCATGGACCTTGCCGATGCTCTGGGGCCGATCCCAGTTCATGTGGTAGGTGCCGTCCTCCTGCTTCACCACCACCGGACGGGGCAGGTAGGGCTCCAGGGCCGCCGTGCAGGCCACGGGGCCGGAACCCGGACCGCCGCCACCGTGCGGGGTGGAGAAGGTCTTGTGGAGGTTCAGGTGCATGACATCCACACCGAAATCCCCGGGTCGGGCCACGCCGCACAGGGCGTTCATGTTGGCGCCGTCCATATAGAGCAGCGCGCCCACGCCATGCAGGAGGTCGGCGATCTCCTTGATGCGGTACTCGAAGATGCCCAGGGTGTTGGGGTTGGTGATCATGGCCCCTGCAATCTCCGAACCCAGTTCCTGGATCAAGGTCTGCAGGCCCTTGCGCACCTTGCCCGTGCTGGGATCCGTCACGTCTTCGAAGCTGATGGTGCCATCCACCTGGGAGTGCAGTTCCACCACGTCATAGCCGGCCATGGCGGCAGTGGCGGGGTTGGTCCCATGACCGCTGTCGGGGATGAGGATCACCCGACGCTGGGCACCGTGGGCCACATGGTGGGCCCGGATGAGCATGACGCCAGTGAGTTCGCCGGCGGCACCGGCACTGGGATGAAGGGTCACGGCCTGGAGTCCGCAGATTTCCTTCAGCCATTCCTGAAGGGTGTACATCATCTCCAGGTTGCCCTGCACATGGGCCTCGGCGGCCATGGGGTGGCTGTTGGTAAAGCCGGGGAGGGCCGCGGTCTTTTCGTTGAGCCGCGGGTTGTGCTTCATGGTGCAGCTGCCCAGGGGGTACAGGCCGTCGTCCACACCGTAGTTCCATTTGGACAGTCGGGTGAAGTGGCGAATGACATCAACTTCCGAGACCGAGGGAAGGGCGTCGAAGCCCTTGCGGCGCAGGTGTTCGGGACGGGTGTCCTTGGCTGCGGGGACATCGAGCCTGGGGAGGTCCATGCCGACCTTGCCCGGCACGGACTTTTCGAAGATCAGGGGTTCGCGCTTGATGGCGTTCATAGGGATTCCTGCCTTGAGGTCACGGTTCGGGGGTTCAGGCATTCAGGCGAGCGACGACATCCACCAACTGCTCGATCTGCTCCCGGGTGTTCACTTCCGTGGCGCACCAGAGGATGCAGTTCTTCAGGGAGGCGGCGTAGGGGCTGAGGTCCAGTCCGGCGAGGATGCCCGCCTCGGCGCAGGCCGCCTGGAGAGCCTTCACATCGCCCTTGTATCGCAGGGCGAATTCATTGAAGAAGGGCTGGTCGAAGGGAGCTTCGAAAACGGGCAAGGCGAGGAGACGTTCCCGAAGGTACTGGGCCTTGGCGGCATTCTGGGCCGCCAGACCGGTGAGCCCCTCGGGGCCCGCCAGCTGCAGGTAGATGTTCGTGCGGAGGGCCACCAAGCCCTGGTTGGAGCAGATGTTGGAGGTGGCCTTGTCCCTCCGGATGTGCTGCTCTCGGCTGGCCAAGGTGAGGACGAAGCCCCGGCGGCCTTCCAGATCCAGGGTCTGACCCACCACGCGCCCTGGAATCTCCCGTTTGAAGCCATCCTTCACCGTCAGGAAGCCCAGGAAGGGACCACCGAAGCTCAGCTTGTTGCCCAGGCTCATGGCTTCGCCGCAAGCCATGTCCGCGCCCAGCTTGCCGGGGGCTTCGAACCATCCCAGGGAGAGGGCCTCCTGGGTGACGGAGACCATCAGCACACCGGCCTCCTTGCAGAGGGCCCCGATGGCCGCCAGGTCTTCGACATGGCCCAGGAAGTTCGGATACCCCACCAGGACGCAGGCCACTTCCTTGGAGAGCTTGGTCTTGAGGTCGTCCAGATCCGTCACACCGTCCTTCAGACCGAGTGCCACCAGCTTCAGGCCCACGTGGGGGGTGATGTTGGTGCAGAACACCTGCTGGTAGTGGGGGTGGAGGGCCCCGCTC
>CAZPUI010000182.1:0-3806 GCA_964589695.1 uncultured Solibacteraceae bacterium
CCGTTGCCTGATGGATCAAGGACTTCTTGCGGATTGGGAGTTTCACTTTAGGGGTCAACCCAGGTTCAAGTATTCCAGGATGAACTCCGCAATCCGTGCCGGCTGGTTCAGGTCCAACTGGGGCAGGTCCACGTCCGGAAGCACCTCGTCGGTGGCCACCGCCACGATTCCGGGATCCTGCAGGCACAGGAGGGGCTTGCCCTCGGAGGCGCGGTGGACTTCGATTTTCGGGTGGGCGTGGGTCTTGAACCCTTCGATGAGAAGGAGGTCGACGGGCGTCATGCGGGCGATGAGTTCCTCGATGGTGGGTTCGGGTTCGTCCCGGCGTTCGTGCATCAGAACCCAGCGTTGGGAGGCCACCAGCAGGACCTCCGAGGCACCCGCCTCCCGGTGGCGGTAGGAGTCCTTGCCCGGAACGTCCATTTCGAACCCGTGGTGGGCGTGCTTCATGGTGGAAACCACCAGCCCCCGCGCCCGAAGGCACGGCAGCACCTCCACCAGAAGCTGCGTCTTGCCCTGTCCACTCCAACCCACGAAACCCATGACGTCCATCGCATAACCTTCCGACAGGGCCCTTCCCCGGGCAAGTCCTTTGGTGAAGCAGCCCTCCCGGATCCACGCTGCGGCCCACGCGAGGGACGAATGGCCACGATCGGTCGCATTCCGACCACGAACACGGCTGGGCCGTCCTCAGGGTCTCGAACCATGGAAGGGCCTTCGTGACTCGCGGCGAGGGCGGCTCCGGCCTGCGCAACCTTGAATCCCGACTCGCCCTCGCCTTCGAGGAGCAGGGCCACTTCGACCTGCGCACCGAAGCGGGCTGGACGGTGGCGGAGGTCCGCTTCCCCGTGCCCAGGGAGTGGCCATGAACCCGCTGCGGGTCGCCGTCGCGGAGGACGAGCCCCTGGCGCTGCGTCGCCTCGTGGGCCTGCTTCAGGGTGCGGGCTGCGAGGTCGTCGCCGAATTGAAGGATGGCCCCTCGCTGCTGGCCTGGCTGGAGGGCCGCCCGGCGGTGGACGCCCTCTTCCTGGACATCCACATGCCCGGAGCGTCGGGCTTCGAGGTGCTCGGGGAGCTGAAGGGGAAGGTGGAGGTGCCGCCCCTGGTCTTCGTCACGGCCTACCCGGAACATGCCCTGCGCGCCTTCGACGCGGCAGCCTTGGACTACCTGCTCAAGCCCGTCTCCCCCGAACGCCTGGAGGAAACCCTGCGTCGCCTGCGGGGCGGTCGCGGGCCCCAGCCCCCGGACCTGCCAGCGTCCCAGGCTTCACCCCCGGTGCTGGGGTACCTTGTGAAGGCGGGCGAGGGGCACGTGGTGATGGAACTCCGCCGCACCAGCCACTTCGAATTCGACGAGGGCCTCGTGTGGGCCTGGGTCCAGGGCCAGCGCTTCCGCACGTCCTGGAGGCGCCTCTCGGAAGTGGAGTCGGCCTTTCCCACCCACCGCCTCCTGCGGATCCAGCGCCACATCCTGCTGCGCCCGGAGGCGGTGCTGGGCTTCAGGCCCCTCTTCGGAGGCCGGTTGCGCGTACGCCTCGGGGATGGCCTCGAACTCGACGTGAGCCGCACCGCCACCCAGCAGCTGAAGGACACACTCCGCCCCTGAGGCTCGCGCTTCGAGGCTCCGCAAAGCCCGTTTGTGGTCGCGATCCTTCCGATGATGCCCAGCCCTGGGCCTCCGCCCTCCCGGCCAACATCCTGGAGGTGAAGGGGAGCTTCCATGCGCATCGTTGATCCCATTGCCGTCCTCCTGGGCACGGGTTTCGTCCTCACGGCCCAGATCGCCCCGCCGATGGGCATCCCGAACTACGCCCAGGGGGCGCGCGATCAGGTGCCGGCGGCCTTCCGCTGGCGCACCGAGGACATCTACCGGGACGCGGAGGCCTGGAAGCCGGACCTCGTCCAGGCCCGTGGGGAGCTGGAACGTCTGAGCACGCAGTTCCCGGGCTGGACGACCTCACCCTCGCGCATGGCGGATTTCCTGGATTTGGAGGCCCGCCTTCGCCTCCGCGCTGAAAAGCTGGAGGGCTACGCGACGCTGGGCACCCAGGTGCAGCGTTCCACCCCCCTGTGGGCGGAGCTGCTGAACCAGGTCCGTCCCCTGCTCCAGGAGCTGGACACGCGCTTCAGCACCCGGGATGGCCAGCTGCTGGGGGTGGGGAGTGCCACCCTCGAAGCCTACCGGGCCGCGGAACCGCGGCTGCGCGCCCACGAAGCCCTCTTCCGGAAGATCCTTCGGGGAAAGGATCACCTGCGGGCCGAGGACACGGAGAAGGTGCTCGCCGAAATGGCCACCTTTACGGAAGGTGCGAAGGAGGCGGCCCGCCACCTTTTGGGCCGGGAGTTCCGCTTCGAGGACGCGCTGCTCCCAAGCGGCGCCCGGGTGCCGGGGGGCACGTCGGCCTGGTTCGATCTCCAGTCATCCGCGGATCCTGGCGCGCGCCGTGCCGGCGCCGAGGCACAGGCCCGCAGTTACCAGCGCCTCGAGCACACCTTTGCTGCCCTGCTGGATGCGTCCGTGAAACGGGATGTCTTCGAAGCCAAGGTCCGGAACTTCCCGGATACGGTGTCCTTCCTGCTCTTCCGGCACGAGATCGAGCCGATCGTGTACCCGAACCTGATCCACACCGTGAAAAGGAACCTGGGCACCCTCCACCGCTACCTCCAGGTGCGCCGCAGGCTCCTTGCCCTGCCGGAATACCGCGCCTGGGATCGCTTCCTGAAGCCCCTTCCCGAGGTGCCGCTGCACTTCACCTTCGAAGCAACACGGACGCTCACCCAGGAGGCGGGCGCCAGGCTCGGGCCCGAATACGGCGCGCTGGTCCGCCGCGCCTTCGAGGACGGCTGGATGGATGTCTACGCCCACAAGGACAAGGATCCCTGGTGGGGAATGTCGTCGTCGAACATCGGCCCCCATCCCTACATCCATCTCAATTTCGATGGTAGCTTCTTCATGTGCGAGACCGTGGCCCACGAGCTGGGGCACGCCACCCAGCATTTCCTCGCCCACTGGTCCCAGCCCTTCGCCGCCGCCACTCCCTCCTGGTTCACCACGGAGATCCCCAGCCAGGTCCTGGAATTCCTGCTCATGCGTCGCCTTGTCGACACGGCGCCCGACGATCGCGCACGCCTGGCGCGGCTGTGCGCCTTCGTGGACCGCCTGGAGCTGGTGCTCTTCGACAGCACACGCCATGCGGAGTTCCAGCGGGCGATCTACCACCGGGTGGAACAGGGGGCCGCCCTGAACCCGGCTTGGCTGGATGCCCAGAACCTCGTGCTGCGCCGCGCCTATGGCGGTCACGACCGCGGCGCCATGGCGGTGGATGACTTCCTCCGCAGCGATTGGGAACACCGCGAACTCTTCGTCTCGGACCTGCGGAGCTTCTCCCTGGCCTTTAACGCCGCGGCCGCCCTGGGGATCTGCCAGAGGGTGCTGGAAGGCGACACGCTCCAGACGCAGCGCTACCTCGCCTTCCTGAAGGCTGGCTCCAGCGAACCGCCCCTGGACCTTCTCCGGAAGGCGGGCATGGATTTCAGCACCTCCCAGCCCTTCGAGGCCGCCATGAGGAGCTTCGAGCGACTGGTGGACAGGTGGAAGCCACCTATGGGCGCGTGAACGCGCGGGAGACCGAACCCAGGAGACCGGAGGGCAGCCTCCCGCCCCTCTCCCTTGGATCGAAGCCCCCGGCGCAACCAGCCCCTGACGCCGTGATCCGTGGCCCATTTTCCGAGGTGTACCAACCCCCTGGCCTTCCCCCCACCCTGCCGGGCCGTACCTGGTGCTGTCACCGTGGCGCACGCTGGAC
>CAZPUI010000182.1:3816-9158 GCA_964589695.1 uncultured Solibacteraceae bacterium
GGGGGGAAGCCACCTATGGGCGCGTGAACCGGCCGGAGCCCGAACCCAGGGGCCCGGGGGGCACCGACCCGCCCCTCTCCCTTGGATCGAAGCCCCGGCGCAGCCAGCCCCTGGCGCGGTGATCCGTGGCCCATTTTCCGAGGTGTACCAGCACCCTGGCTTGCTCACGACCCTGCGGGGCGGCCCTTGGCTTGCCGTGCATGGTTTACCACCCCCTGGATCCACAGGGCCGCCTCCGCAGGCGGCCATCCACCCACGGAGGAATTCATGCGCATTCACAACCAGAGTTACCTCTTCATGGCGGCATGGCTGCTTGGGTGCGGGGGGTCTGGCCCCAAGCCCGTGACAACGGCGGTCGTACCGGACATCACGTTCACGGACGTCGATGGGAACATTTACAGGGCGAAGAAGCTCGGGAGTCGCTACTGGATGACCACGAACTTCAAGGCCAGTCGCACCCCTGGGGGTGAGGCCATGCCAGGAATCCTCGTCTACGACAACGATCCGGGCAAACGCCTTTCCTACGGTGGACTATACACATGGCCCGCCGCCCTGCAGGCGGCACCCTTGGGCTGGCGACTGCCCACGGCCGAGGACTGGCAGGAGTTGATCAGCCTGCACGGCGGGGCTTCCGTGGCGGGGGGGCAGATGAAGGAAACGGGCACCTCCCACTGGCTCAGTCCCAATGCGGGCGCGACCAACACCCTGGGATTTGCCGCGGTGGGAGGAGGCTTCCGTGGAGGCGATGGCGTGTTCCGGGATCTAGGCCAGCATGGCACGTACTGGGGAATCACCAACCAGTCCCGGGATCCCTACTGCGTGTATCTGTACAACAGCCACAGCGGTGTGGCATCGGATTCCAGCCCCGAGGACAAGACCTCCGGGATCGCCTTCGCCATCCGCTACGTTAGGGACTGAGTGCCTACCAACCATCCTTGCGCTCAACCAGGCGCCCAAAAGCCAACGGGGGCCTTAAGATTTGCCGATAGAGTCCCTCGCAGTGAAGCCGACCACCCGCTGCCACACGGACCGCCGCATTCAGATTGGCCCCCAGGGGCATGTTCGGCTCTCCGCGTGAGTTCCCTTGGAGGGAGAAACCTACAAGGGCCTCTTGAAGACCAGGGTTTTCAAGGTGAGGCGGGAGCGGCCACCGAGGAGCTCCAACAATTCTGGGAATGCCTCCCGTGGAGCCTCGGATTTCAGTAAATTTAGCGTCTGCTTCACGGAAAGAACGCCCTCGGCCAGGTTCATCGTTGATTCGACTTTTCCAAACCGATTCGCCTGCTTGAAACCATCGGGTGGCGAGGTGATGGACCAGCCTTTCGGGAATTCAAGGGTGATTCGTTTGGTCATGTGTTCATCGTTGTAGATGCGAACCGGCTGCTGCCGAGTATGGGCTTCCACCTTGGTCTTGACGCTGCTGCTGGGAGAGAAGAGGCCGCCTGTATTGAACAGCACCTCCTCAGGGGTCAAGGAGACAAGGTTATCGATGGTGTAGACCAACTTGATTCTCAAAGGCTTCTTATAGTCAGTTAAGTTCTCGAACTCATAGGATTTCAGGTCGATCTTGCCATCGGTGTACGTCAGGAGCTTGAGCAAGGCCTTGTCAATTTCGCTCTTTTTCAGGCGCTCGAGCGTTTGTCGGGCCTGGTAGGCACTGGTCCCCTCCAGCAGCTTCTCCTCCTTCACCTTGAGGATTCCGTCTTCATCGAGGGAGACATGATAAATCTCCTCCTGGGTGTTGCCTGAGGCGCTGCCTTGGGGGGTAATCACGAAGTTCGCGCTGTCGGATTTGTTGATTTCAAGGGCAGGACGACCCTGGAACGCTTCAGGAATGTGATTGACGGGCATCTGCTTCACATAGGGAAGGAGCAGCATTTCCTTGCCACCAAGGGTGACCGAAAGGGTAGGGAGATAAAGTTCATCAAAAGAAATGAATTCCTTGTCGAAATATCCATCCCGGGCGGAATGGATCAGAAGGTATTTCGAGCTGACACCAGCCTTGCTCAGCATGGCCTGGGTGAGCCCAGTGATCTGGTAGGGGTTGCCTTTCCTTTTGATAAGGGTATCGGCGAAGTTGTCGTTGGGCATGCTCTCGCCCACGTCGATGTTCTGTTGAACGAAGTTGACAATGGCTTCAAGGTCCTCCTGGGGAGTCTTGGTGCCCTTTCTTAGATCTTTCAAGGTGTTTTCCACCCGCTGGGAGAAGATTGGGGCCTTGTCCACAGCATAATTTCGGAACTGCCTGGAGAAGGCGCTCCAGTTGGCGAACGCAGGTGATCCCCAGCCCTTAGTAATCATTAGTCTAAAATAATTTGAAACTTCCTTGAAGAAGGGGGCGTAAATCTCGTTCTCAACTGCAGGAATGTCCTTGGCTTGATAGGTGACGATGACTTTGTTGGCCTTGTCATCCTTGGAGGTGGTCACGGGGAGCGCCTTGTCGGGCCCTAGCTTCTTGAGCTGAGCCGTCCAGGAATCCGGGTGCATGAATTTGAAGGTCATTTGCTCACAGGGGATGTTGAACTGGAGCGGATAGTCGATGTTGCTGGCACTGCGGTTGTTGGAGTTCCGTTTGATGACAAAGTTCTCGGTGACACGACTTCCACGCACGGTATTGGGGTAAATCAATTTGTAGGTTGTTTTCTTTTCGGAATTGGTCTGGACTTTTAAGTCCTCCCGACGAAATTCCCGTCGTGTACCGTCGGGCTGCACAATCCCAAGGGACAGCGACTCCAATTCACAACCAGGCTCAACATCCAAACTGAATGTGGTGAGCCATTCCGCATCCTTGTTGAGAATGAGGTAGGACCGGCTGGTGGTTTCGAAAACGTCCCAGGACGCGTAGTCGGCGATGTAGGAGATCATCGTCACGTGTTCGACCGTGCGGTCAATGTTCAGATACACGCCATCCTTGCCTGGGTATTTCCTTTCGTAGACGGCGAGATCAAGCTTCTGCTCCATGGCCGCGGTCGGCAGCACAGGGATGGTGCTGATGCGCCTGCTGGTGCTGCATCCAACCAGTCCGAGCAGGAGCATGGTCGCCAAAAAATTCTTGTTCATTGCTGGCTCCGTGTCATGGTGAACATGTTGCGTCGCGCCTTAAGGTATTGCTCATGATAGTCGAGGTACTCCGACTTTTCCTGACCCACAAAATAGATACCTGATGGCCGGGCTTCATAAGCCAGGCGGAGGCCTGAGGGCATCGCCGTGCAGGAAGCCCGGAAGGCCTCCGAACCATGCCTGACCAGGTTCAAGGGAACTGCAGGCGCTGGCAGCACTCCATCCTCGAGATCCATCGTGAGGCGGATCCAGGGCTGGTGAGCTATATGGACCGCGAGGTCATCTTCCCGTCGGGTGAGGAGGTCGCCGCCGAGGGTTCGGAAAGGCACCTGGGGTGCATAGTATTTGGTGGGTGACTTCACCAGGAAGTCTTCCAGATTGACATTCACCCGGAATTCCACGCCATCCGGGCCCTCACGCTCGAATTCGAAGTGATCCAGGGCCACCTTATACAGATGCTGGTTGAGGGCGTTGGAGAGTTGATTCTCCAGGTCCATGGCCCCCAGTTCCCTCCGGCCCCGCAGGGCCAGGGCCTGCATGTCATTCCTAAGGATGGCTCTCCCAACTGCCTGCCTGGGTGCACGCAGAGATCCCTGAACGGTGAGTTCCACACAGGGTGCGCTGCGCCTGTCCGGGAGCTGCACCAGGCGTGGTTGCTTGGGATCCAGTACCAAGGCCATGCGACCGCTATCGACGCCCGGCAGGTTGCCAAAAACCACATCCCGATAGGTGGGATCCATGAAGATCGACCCCTGCCCATCCTTGAAGTGGCAGATCATGTGGTTAAAGGCTTCCACCGACAGGCCGAAGGTCTCGGGCAGGCGCCGACTGAAGACAAGGACCAGATCGATCTGAATCCCCAAACCACGAGCCAATTGCTGAAGCAGAAAGGCTTTGTCCTTGCAGTCCCCAAAGCCATCCCTCAGGACCCCCACGGGATCATGGGGTGTGATGGCATGGGCAGCGGTTTCATCCGCGGCGTATCGGATGTGTTCCTTGATGAAATCGTAAAGGATCCTGACCCGCTGGCGGTCATCACGGGCGGCACCAATCCCAGCCCTCAAGGCCTCGGGCAGCAACAAGGATCCAGACTTGGGCTCCACCAGGCGCTTGAGATACCAATCGGTGAAGGCCTCCGGAGTAGCGGGCGTCAGCAACTGTCCAGCCCTGGAGATCCTGGGAAGGATGTAGGCCTGGGCGTAAGCGTCGTCGACGTGTGTCAAGCGCTTCTGCTGAGGGAAGCGGGAGAATCGGATACGTGTGAGCTGGGTGTTGGGCCGTTCCACCACCGACGTCACGGGCTGTAAGGGGAAATGAAGGTCAAAGTCGACCCTGATGTCCGCAGGGTGCTCCAAGGTCACCTGGAATCCTTGGATCAAATCCAGGTTGGGAACAGCCAACCGCGGCATGAAGGCCAGATCCTGGTACTCCTGCTCGTAGGAGTATGAGATGGTCTCCCCAACCCGCATATCACTGGGAAATTCCAAGCGATGAATCTGGACTCCGGACAAAAAAATGTCGCTCCGCTGGGCAAAAGACCGGGTGATGGAGGTCTTCTCCAGGGTCTCGCCACGCACCCAGCCACGGATGCTGTCCACCTTCGTAAAGGCGTCCTCGTGGACGAAGAACGTGTGCTGCTCGGTGGACCGTTTGCTCAGGTAAGAGTGCTCAATATCGACTTTGGACTGGAGCTGCAGGCGCCCTTTGTCCGTGATCCTGAGAAGGTATTTTTCACTGTGCAAGACATCGTGGTCAGGCGCCTGAGCCCAGGCGGGCAACCATGAAAGCATGACAGCCGATAGGATGGCCCACCGGAGGAGGAATCCGTACCAACACGCGACCTGGTTCTGGATCATTCACTTCACCTCCTGTGTCCGCCTCGATGCCGAGTGCCGGGGTATTACCCGAACTGGAAGCCTGAACACATGGTTTCAAGGGTGGCTAGGCATGGCGGTGTGGCCGGTTGTGAATGAGGAATGCTGCCCACTAATAAATCATGGGAGACATGGTAATTGCCTCCGCGGGCCTGGACCAAGGGCGGATCGCTTGGCGATGGTTCAGTCGCGGAGCAAACCAGGCTGGACATAATCCAAGCCGATTCAAGCATTAGAGAGGAATAGATCAGCACCGCGAGCGAAGGTCGAAGAAGTTTGGTGGACGGAGGACGCAGGAAGCATGTGTATTAAAACATGAAAGATGCCGCATTTCGAAGGTATCTGGATGGCATCTAGCCCAACTTCCGCACCGACCACGCGATTCAGCCCCTTTTCCGGGTCTTTCAC
>CAZPUI010000183.1:0-9145 GCA_964589695.1 uncultured Solibacteraceae bacterium
CCCCGTCTGCCCAGGCCCGGGGCCGGGAACCCGGACACCGGCCCAGCTCCCCGACGGCCCCCGTCAGCCAGGTGCGGGCGGCCCCGATGCCCTTGGTGTCGGGGTTGGCGTCGGAGTTGGTGTTCCGGGTCTCGAAGCCCACCAGACGCTCCACCGTGGCCCGCAGCCGGGGAGCCTCCACCCGGGCCATCAGGGCCTCGATCCGCGGCTGGGCCACCTGGGCCGACTGGGATAGCAGGGCGAGGGGAAGCAGAAAGGGCACGAGGGCGCGCATGGGACCTCCGGGGATGCCTCATGTTACGAGCCTTGGGGGGATCTCCGTGACTAGCTTGACAATTTAAGTGTTGCGATGTCGCCCATTTGCCGAGTGTGGACCGCATCCGCGATGGTAAAGGAATCCAACAAAAATCTTTCCGAGACCATGGATCGGGCGGAAGGAGACATTCCCCCAAAATATGCAAGGTTAAAAAGATATGTGATATCACATTGAAATACAAACAGAGTAAAAATTGTAATAAATGGCTTTACTTCAAGGAGTCTGACTGCGCAGTTGATCAAACACAGGGTTCAAGATAGGTGAAAAGGGATAATTCAAAAAGTCTTGATAAGGATTACACAGGTGAGATACTTCTGTCTTAACAACCCACCAAGGCCAGCGGGCCTTCTCTGAAAGGACAAATCGTGAAGCTAAAACGTCTTCAGATCAACAAAGAGGTGTTGGCAAATCTTGAACATTTCGTGGGCGGTACAAACTCGACAGATGATTATGCGTGTGTCATGAGTTATAATGATTCATGCAAATATTGTCCTACCAGACAAATTAATGCGTCTTGTCTCAAGGTTTGTCGAACAGATGGCACGCTTTGCTGTCCTAGAACCAAGTAAAAAATTGCACATAATTACAGAAATTGCCCCAAATTGGGGCTTTTTTAATAACGATAACCCCATGGTGGGGTTGTTGTGGGATTTGCCGAGTTCTTCCATGCAATCACGGTGAATAATCCACGCAGTTCTATCCACTCGTTGATACGGAGCTGCTGTGAAAATGACTTTGGAGGGAAAAAGGCGATTCAAGGCGTACTTAACCGATTTGATGACTGCCATTGGTCCCGCAGATCGTGTGTAGGTGTTGCGGGTTAACAGTCACGACCTAGTGCGATTAGGTGAGTGGAGAAGCTGTGGACGCGATGGTGGCACAAGTGGATGGATGGAGGTTTCAGAGCGCCACCACCGTCCCGCACCCCAGCTCCAGGGCCCGGGCGTAGGCGGCGGAGGCGGCGGCGGCATCCTGGATGGCCAGGCCCACGGACTTGAAGAGGGTGATCTCCTTCGCCGACTGCCGGCCTGGTTGGGTCCCGTTCACCACCTCCCCCAGTTCGGCGTGAATGCCTTCCAGGGTGAGGAGGCCCCTGTCCAGGGGCAGGAGGAGGTCCCCGGTCTCCGCCAGGCTGGAGGCCCGATGGTCCACCACCAGGCGGCACCGGGCGGGCAGATCATCCGGCAACTCCCGTAGGCGGCGGGTGTAGGATCCTGTGGCATTGATATGGCAGCCGGGTTTCAGGTCCCGGGAGGCGAAGAGGGCTTCGGTGCTGTTGGTGGCGGTGCAGACGAGATCCGCTTCTTGTAGCCGCCCAAGGTCCTGGGTGGGTCGTACGGGCAGGTTCAGGGCCTCGGTCATCTCCAGGGCGAAGGCCTCCCGGACCTCCAAGCGAGGGTCGAAGATCCAGGCCTCGCGGATGGGACGCACGGCGCACATGGCCTCCAACTGGGTCCTGCCCTGGACCCCCGCCCCGAAGATGGCCACCACCGAGCTCTCGGGCCGGGCCAGCAGGCGCGTGGCCAGCCCCGAGGCGGCACCGGTGCGCAGGGCTGTCAGCCGGGCCCCTTCCAGGAGGGCCAGGGGCGTGCCCGTGGCGGCATCGATGAGGGTGACCAGGGCCTGGATGACGGGCCGACCCTCCTCCAGGTTGGCGGGGCGCAGGGTGAGCACCTTCACGGCCAGATGGTTCGGGTCCCCCAGGTGGGAGGGCATGGTGAGCACCGTGAGGCCGCCGAGGTCCAGATGCCCCCGCACGGGCATGTGGGCCCGCCCCGATGCCAGCTGGCCGAAGGCCGAGGCCATGGCCTCGATGGCCGCAGCCATGGGCAGGCAGCGGTCCAGGTCCGCCGAAGAGAGGATGCGCAGGGTTCGTGGCTCGGGCATGGTGACCTCAGGTGTATTCGTCCGCCCAGTCCAGGGGCAGGACCCAGCCGTCCCCCTTGGCGCTCTGCAGATTTCGATCGTAGACCCGAACGGCATCCCCCAAACCCGCGGCCAGGACCTTGCCATCACCGCTCCAGGCCAGGGCATGGATGGGTTGGACGCCACTTTGCCACGAAGTCTGGGCCTCGACCTTCCGGCGTCGCAGGGGGGTTCCGTCGGAGGCCGTCCACAGCCGCAGGTCCCCCAGTTCATACCCACTGGCCAGCCAGTCGCCGGTGGGGTACCAGGCCACGGCCGCACACCACCCCGCGTTCGGGGTCTGGGCCTCCCAGGCCACCTTGCCCTCGGGGAGCTCCCACACCCGCAGGGAGCCGTCCATGAGCGCACCCGCCAGGTACCGCCCCCCGGGGCCGAAGCTGAGGTCGTTCACCCAGACGCCCCCCGTGGTCAGATGACCGAAGTGCTTCCCCTCGGGAAGGGACCAGAGGCGCACCCCTTCGGGTCCCGCCGTGGCGGCCACCTTTCCGGCGATGACCGCGGCGTTCACCCGGGCACCGTGCTCCTGCAGCCGCAGGGCCAGCTTGCCCTTCTCCAGATCCCAGAGGCAGAGGCTCCCATCCCGGCCCCCGCTGAGGAGGAGGGGAAGGTCAGGGGCGAAGGCCAGGGCCCGCACCGCATCGCCCTGTTCGCCCAGGGTCGTCCAGGGACCGCCGTTCCGATCCTGGAGGTGGCCCAGGGAGACCTCCCCTCCCTCCCGCCCCAGGGCCAGGCCTCTGGAACTGCAGGCCAGGACGCGGACCTCCCGGGGGAACCGGGGCCCTTCCGGGGTGGTGCTGGGTTCCCCCATCTCCTGGATGGGGGGACGGGTGATCGTGCCCTGGAGGTCACCTTTTCGCTGGGTGGACTTCCCAAGGCGGTTCCAGCGCACGGCCATGTCCAGGGGGCGCGCGGCGTAGAGCACGTTCCGCGAGCTGCCGAAGGCCACGAGCCCTGTCTGGGGCATGGATCCCGAGACCACCCGCTTCACGGCACCCGTGGCCGGGTCCACCTCCCGCACCGTGCAGTAGCCCGAGGCCACCAGGAGCGTGCCCGCACTGCGCCGGGCCATTCCCGGTCGCGCGCTGTGTTCGTAGGGGTGCCAGAGCATGGGCAGGTTGGCCACCGTCAGTCCCGGCCCCTTGTCCACCTCGAAGCGGCTCTGGTTCTCGCCACCCGGACGCTGGGTCCAAAGCTGGCGCCCCACCTGGAGACGGCGTTCCTTGCTTTCGTCCGGCACCAGGGCGGCCAGGTCCAGGGGTTGGGTCCGCCGGGCCACGCCGCGAAAGGTGCGCAGGTCCAGATCACTCAAGGGAAAGCGCAGGAGGCCCCCGGGCCGGGGCAGGGTGAAGGGCGGCAAGGTCTCGAGCCGGGCTTGGGGGAGATCGTCCTTATTCAAGGATCCCTTCCCCTCCGGCACCGAGCTCACGACCCTTGGGGTGGGGTCGTCCTTCTCCAGGTCCCAGTACCTCAGGTCAGGGCTGTACACACTGTCGTTGGCGTGGACCAGGTAACGACCACTGGGGTCGAAGAAGAAGCTTGGACGACCATAGTACGTGTCGGTGGTGCTGTCCGTCAGGCGCCGGATGAGGTCGCCCGTCTCCAGGTCCACGATCTCGAACAGGAAGCCCTGGTCCCCTCGGAGCACCACCCAGCGGTCGTTGGGATGAAGGAAGCTGGGCACATAGGGCGAAGGCTTCTGGGGGGTGGCCCCGAGGTGCCGGACCAGCGGTAAGGTGCCTAGGAAGGTCAGGAAGCTGCGTCGGAACATTGGGAAGGATACAGCGGCGGGGGCGGATCCTGGCGCCAGGTTCCATGTGGAACATCTTCATGAGCCATGGGCTTTTTCCAGGTCCAGCAGGGCCTGCTTCCGTGCGATCCCGCCGGCGTACCCGGTAAGGCCCCTTAGGCCCACGAGCCGGTGGCAGGGGACCAGGATGGACACGGGGTTGGCGCCATTGGCGGCGCCCACGGCCCGGGCCCTTTCCGGGTCCCCGAGGGTTGCCGCCAGCTGGCCGTAGGTGCGGGTTTCGCCGAAGGGGATGGCCTGGAGGGCCGACCAGACACGCTGCTGGAAGGGGGTGCCCCGGAGGTCTAGGTGGACGTCAAAGGTGTGAAGGTGGCCGCCGAAGTAGGCCTCCAGCTGGGCCTGAAGGTCATCCAGCCGCGGGTGGGGATCCAGTTCCGCGGCCCGCTGGGCCAGGGCGGCCAGGAGTCCCGTTCGCGGTTCGTGGTCGGCGAAGCCCAGGTAGGTCAGGGCGCCGGACCGGGTGAAGGCCACCTGGAGTGGGCCCAGGGGCGAGGGGAGCTCATGCAGTTTCATGCGGGCGTGCCCTTGAGGCTGGCCCAGAGGTGGAACACGGCCAGGCTTCGGTGGGGCGCAAGGGGGGCCAGGAGGTCCTCGGTTTCCGAGGGACCGGGGCGATGGTCCAGCCCAAAGGCCCGTTGGAGGGCCAGGGTGAGGCCCGCATCGCCGATGGGTACGGCATCCGGGAAGCCCATGCCCCGCATGAGCACGTATCGGGCGGTCCAGGGTCCCACGCCCTTCAGGGACCGGAGCCGGGCCTCGGCCTCGCCTGGGTTTCCCTTGGCCAGGGCCTCCAGGTCCAGGTCTCCCTCGGCCACGGCCTGGGCGGCCCGCAGGAGGGTGCCCGCCTTGGCACGACTCAGGCGCAGGGCCGTGAGATCCTCCAGCTCCAGGGCTGCGATGGCATGGGCATCGGGATGGCCGATCAGCGCACATTGAGCGGATGGGCCCTGCCCCGCCCCCTCCTGGGGGGGCGCACTGCTTTTTAAAACAGGTGCAGGATCCGTGGGCGCGACATCACTGGGCGGATCCCCCGCTTTCGAAAAGGGCTCTGCGAGCTGCCCCGCCCGGGACACAAGATCCCGTCGCAGGGCATAGGCGAAAGCCAGGTTCACCTGTTGGCCGAGGATGGCCCACACCAGGGCCTCCCAGGGATCGAAGGTCTGGGGAATGCGCAGTCCCGGTCGCTGGGCCACCAGGGGCCCCAGGACCGGATGGTGGGCGGCCTGGGCTTCGAAACCCGCGGCATCACAGTGGAGGCCAAGGAGGCCTTCCAGGTTTCGGAGGCTGGGGAGGGCCCTTCCCTCGGCCTTGCAGCGGGCATAACCAGGCTCGAGGGTCACCTGGATCCAGCACGGATGACCCTCCAGAACCACCACCTTGGACAGGGTGGATCCTTCGACCCTTTCGCACCGGCTCTGGGGATCCCGGCCATGGAAGGCCAGGACATCCTCGGATCTGAACTCCGGCGGAAGGACCAGGTCCCAGGTGCCCCTTCGGAAGGACACGGGGGGCTTCAAGACCGTCGGATCCCACCAAAGGGGATGATATTGGAGGCGGGTTCCGGTGGGGCCACCTGGGCCAGCATCAGATCCTCTTCGCGGTAACTGTTGTACCCATTGGGATCGGATTCCCACTGCACAAGGTAGGGGCGCAGGGGGTCGTTGGGGCGGAGGGCGGCATGGATGATGCGGCCCCGACCCCCGGGAAGGCCCTGGCTGGGACCCTGCCCGTAGAGCTTGGCGGCGCTGGGGGTGAGGCTCACTTCATCGCCAACTTTGAATTCCAGGGGTTCCTGCATGGGCGCTCCTCCAGGTTGTTCCGGACATCATCCCAGGCCTTCATTCGAAACTGCATCCGTTCGCTGGACGCCCACAAGGAATCTAAGACGCGGAGGCACCGTGCGGCATCCGGTCGCAACCGAAAAGCAGGTCAAACGGAGATGCCACGCATGCGTGGCATCGCATGCGTGGCTCAGGCGCTCGCGTGGTGTGCGGGACTTTCTCTTAGGGAGCAGGAATCCAAGGCCAAGGGCCATCAAAAGGTTCAGTCCAGCCAATTTGCCGCGGGCGAACGTGCGTCTCGGTGTCTGGATTCCCTTGGGGCTTAGTACCTACTGGGGGCGCTGGCGCCGGAAGGTGGGCATGCCCTCCTTGTCCCGCAGGGTGAGGACTTCCTTGCCCTTGGTGATCTCCCGGGGAATGAGCATCTCGCCGCCGCCCCGGGGATTCTCCATCTTCATGCCCAGGATGGTGAGGGCATCGTCCTTGGCGAAGGTGAACTTCTTTTCCTTCAGGAATTCGTCGGGGGCCACCATCACGCTCAGGTCCTTGCCGTCCACCTTCACCACCAGGCGCACCATGTTCCGGGGGCCGGCCTCGGTGGGGGTGATGACCTCCACCACGGTGCCCTTGAAGGTGGCTTCCTTGGTGGCGTCATAGCGCATCATGCCACCCCGGGCACCCTGGGGGGGGGCGCCCTGGGGCGGGGGCGGGGGTTCCTGGGCGCAGAGCCCGAGGGAAGCGGCAACAAGCACAGGCCAGACTTTGTTCACGGGTACTCCTTCATCTATGGACCCACCACGGGCCGACCTTGAATCGACGTCCCTGGGGCGGAAAGGTTGAACCGGAAATCCGATCTATCGAGCTTCCTTCAGGTCCACGAGCCAGAGGTCGGCCTGGAGCGCCTCCCGGAACAGGAACACCGTCCGCCCATCCTGGGCAAGGCCGAAGGACACCAGGGCCCGCTTCCCATCCCCACGGTAGACTTCGCGGCGGCGCTTGGTCTGGGTGTCCACGATCCAGAGGGCATGGCCATCCAGGTACAGGATTCGTCGGCCGTCGGGCAGGAAGAAGGGGCAGGATCCTGATTCCGTGAGATGGGTGTAGGTGCCCCTGCCCGGGTCGTAGGTTTGGATGCCGCCCTGGGACCCGTTCTCCCGAAGGACCCAACCCGCGATGTGGCGTCCATCGGGGGACCAGCAGTGGGGTGAGAAGCGCATCCTGGGGCCGGGGGGCGGACCCGCGTGGGGGATGGGAGCTGCCGGGGGGCGAGGGTAGGGCAGGATCAGGGGACGGGCCTCCAGGTCGATGGCGACCAGGCTCTTCCCATCGGGGGCCCAGACGGGCATGACCACCCGGGATAGGTCTGGGGACTGGGTCAGGGGTGCCAGTCCGCTGCCATCCACCCTCATGGTCCAGAGGTCGAAAAGGCCCCCGCGGTCGGAATAAAAGGCGATCTGGGTGCCATCGGGGGAAAAAATGGGGGTGCGATTCCGATGCAGGTCCTCCGTGAGCCTTCGGAGACCGGTTCCATCGGAGCCCATCACGACGATGTTCTCCCGGATCCCCGTTTCCGCGAAAGTGAGCAGGTCGCCCTTGGGGGAGGGGCGGGGGAAGGTCACGGCGGTCACGAAACGGGCCAGTTCCTGGGCGGGGCCCGAGATCCGTTCCTGCGCGGGGTCAAAGGGAAGGCGCTCCAGGACCCTCTCCTGGTCCAAGGCTGAGAACACCAGGCGAGGGCTCCCGAAGGAAGCCCGGAGGGCGGTGGCCCAGGGGACGGGGACGGTCACGGGCTCGGGGGGGCCCTGGACGCGGCCACTGCGTTCGTCGATGGGGACCCGCCACAGGTTCATGACCCCCCCTCGGTCGCTGAGGAAGTACAGGTGGCGGCCGTCCGCCGACCAGGCGGGGCTCCAGTCCAGGGGGGCGTCCTGGGTGACCCGGACCGGTGGCTCGCCCTCCTTGAGGCCGATGGTGAAGATATCCCGCTGGGCGCCCCCTGTGGGCAGCCCCCAGTAGGCGATGCGCTGACCGTGGGGCGACACGCTGGGTTGGTAGGCCCGCTCCTTGATCGGCAAGGGTTTACCTTGCCCCGTGGAGGTATCTACCACCCAGATCTGGCCGTGGCTCTGGCTCAGGTAGGGGTCCAGGACGTTTTCAGTGGCCAAGGCCAGGCGCTTTCCATCGGGGAACCAGGAGGGGGCGTGGCCAAAGGTCGTGAGCCGCCGGACGGACTCCCCGGTGGCCCCCATGAGGAAGATTCCCCCGCCCCCACCCTCACTCCGGAAGGCGAGGGTGCGCCCATCGGGGGAGAACGCGGGTTCACCGCAGCTCCCTTCCAAGGAGGCCGTCAGGTTGGTGGCATTGTGGCCCCCCACCCGCAGGGCGAACACATCGGTCCGGGTCCCCACCGTCTTCTCGTAGGCCACGGTGTTTCCATCCGGAGACAGGCTGGGCCAGGCTTCCACGCCCTCGAAGGTGGTGAGTCGCTGGAAGGTGGTTCTGGGGGGTGGGTTGGATGTGCCCATCCAGCGGCCGAGGCCATAGACGGCACCGAGCACCGCCAGGCCCAGGACAAGGGGCATCCATCGCCCCTTCGGGAGCGCACGGGTGACCGGGGGCTGGATGCCCGTGGACGACGACATGGAAGGGGAGCCCGAGAGGTGCTGTCGGATGGCGCCCAGATCCCGGGCCAGGTCCCGGGTGGCGTCGTAGCGATCTCCGGGCTGCTTGGCCAGACAGCGGTCCACCACCCAGCACAGGGGGGTGGGAAGGCCGGGTACCCGCGTCTGCAGAGGAGGAGGGTCTTCCCGCATGATGGCCACCAGCGTCTCGGCCACCGAGGCCCCCTGGAAGGGGCGACTGCCTGCCAGGAGCTCGTAGAGGAGGATGCCCAGGGAGAACTGGTCGGACCTGAAGTCCACCGCCTTGCCCCGGGCCTGTTCCGGGGACATGTAGCCCACGGTGCCCACCACCGCGCCGGTAGTTGAGACCACGGCGGCGGTGACTTCCTGGTCGGGATCCGAGGTTGGGGTCTGGGTCCTCCAGGTGGCCAACTCGAAGTCCAGGAGCTTGGCGTCACCCTCCCGGGTCAGGAAGATGTTGTCCGGCTTCAGGCCCCGGTGCACGATGCCCTTCTCGTGGGCGGCGGCCAGTCCCCGGGCGACCTGTTCGGCGATGGTCAGGGCCTGCCGAAGGGGGAGCTGGCCTTGGTCCACCAGGGCGGCCTTGAGGGTTTCGCCCTCCAGCAGTTCGGTGACCACGTACCGGATGCTTCCGTGCTCCCCCACATCGTAGAGCGCCAGGATGTTGGGGTGG
>CAZPUI010000184.1:0-9087 GCA_964589695.1 uncultured Solibacteraceae bacterium
CCCCCCCGGGGCTGGTTGCCCCTGCCGCCCGACCTGGGGGGGGTGGCCAAAGTGGCCACGGGTGGCACGGTCCGTTCACACGACCTGTCCTTCTGCCTCCGGGTTCCCCTGGCGAGTCGGACCTACCGCACGCCGGGGCGAACCCCCACTCCCCCACCCCCAGCTGTTCTGGCTTCCCCCGCACCCGCCGCACCGAGCCCCCTTCAGGCGGCCTCTCAGCGGATCATCCCTTCCCACAATTTGGCGGACCACCTGGTTCGAATGGGATTCCAGAACGTGCGGGTGGGCTCCTCCGGACAGGCCCTGGTCGTCGTCCTTGAAAACAACCGGTTCAACCACAACGACCTCGACGGCCTGGGACTCGCCCTGGGCACTGCCACTGCGGCTGCCCCCCAAGGGACACAGGAGGTCCGCCTCTTCCTCACCAAACAGGGGATCCGCGTCCTCGAAGTCTCTGCCCCCCTGGAGAAACTGCGAGCCTTCTTCGCCACACCCTCACTCACCGGGAGCCACTGCGAACAATTGGCCTCCCAGCTGGAAGTTCGCCGCGAGGCAAGTCTGGCTGCGCCCTCCCAGACCCAGTGGCAGGGGGAAGCCCGGAATGGCAGCGCCTATACCGCTCGACTCCTCCTCTACCCTGGCCTGCTCCAGCACCTCATGAGTGACGTGGGTCTGTATGACTACCAGCTCTCCCTCAAGCCAGACCTCCTGGTCAGCCTTTGGAAGGGCGCGATCCTCAATGCACGCTGGGACATCCCCGTGTCCTGGAACAAGAACTACCGGGAGGGTGAATTCTGGGGCAACACCCGGGGCCAGGCCAGCCGCCTGGAACGCGTGTTCTTCAGCCAGACTCTGCCCCTGGCCCCTGGCCTCCTGGTCCAAGTGGGGGGCGGTCAGTACGACTACCGGAATCGCGGCTTCCTGGGCCAGGCCCAGTGGAACCCGGGGGATGGTCAGCATCGGCTAGCCCTCACGGGGGGACAGATCCGCATCCAGGATGGCCCGCTCCGGAAAACGGTCCTGGGTTCCTACCGGTACTACTGGCCCTCATTGGACACCTCCATCGAAGCCACCGCCGGCAGTTTCTATGGTCGCGATGAAGGGTACAAGATCGAGGTCAAGCGGCATTTCCGCGATTCAACCTTGTCCCTCTACTACGCCAAGACCCTGGAAAAGGTCGTGGGATTCAACCTGGGCATTCCCCTGACCCCTCGCCGGGACATGCGACCTGGGCTGATCCAAGTGCGCGGCACCGAACGCTTCCTGTGGGGTCGGGATCAAACCATTCGCACCAAGTCGGGTGTCACCGAAATCATCCCCGGAATGCTGGAAATTCCCGAGACCATGGCATCCTTGGACCGGGCCTACACCAACCAGGATCGGCTAGGGAAAGCCTACATCCTGCAGCATCTGGACCGCCTCCACGAGGCGTACTGGCGCTGGAAGGACCGCTAGCCTTCCACCCCATCGAAGAGCCCGCCCTCGGGCATGGCGTCCTCCAACTGGGCGAGGGCCTGGACCTCCAGGTTGCCCTCGCCGAAGTCCGCCAGGCGGGGCAAATCCTGAAGGCTCTTCAGTCCGAAGTGCACCAGGAATTTCTGGGTGGTGACGTACAGCATGGGGCGTCCCAGGACGGCCTTGCGGCCCGCGGGCTCGATGAGTTCGCGCTCCAGGAGGCTCTTCACCTGGTTGCTCGTGGAGCTTACGCCCCGAATCTCGTTCAGTTCGGGCACGGTCACGGGCTGGCGGTAGGCGATGATGGCCAGGGTCTCCAACTGGATGGGCGTGAGTTTACCGCTGCGGATGATGGTCACCAGCTTCCCCACCAGATTCTGGTAGGCCGGTTCCGTGGCCATGCGCCAGCCCCCACCCACCTCCAACAGGCGAATCCCCCGAGGTGGCTGCAGGCGTTCCTGAAGCTTTTCGATGCCCTGGCGCAGAGCCCCTTCCCCCAGCCCCGTCAGCTCCCGGAGTTGTGCCAGTTCAAGCACCTCGCCCGTGGCCACGAACAGGGCCTCCAGGGCACCAGCCAAGTCGCCACCCTCTTCCCAGAGGGGTTCGACCTCGAAGATCTCCGTCATTGGTACGCTCCGAGGCGCTGACCCACCTTCACGGCCCCCTCCGTGCGCACGGGGAACCAGGCTGCGGCGCGGGGGCCACCCACCAGGAGCACCACGGTGCTGCCGAATTCGAAGGTGCCGAGATCATCCCCGGGCATGCAAGGGAGCTCGGATACCTTTCGCGCACCATCCCTGGGGAGGTCCAGCCCTTCCCGCCAGCGTTGGTCAAGGACCACCCCGCCCACATGGGTGGCCCCAACAAGTACCGCGGCCACCTCCAGTCCCGCGCAGGATTCCGTTCCCACGGCCACCCAGGCCGCTCGACGGTTGCGCTCATAGAGGCGGGGCACGTGGGTGGTGCTGGCCTCGTTGACGGGCCAGAGCTCGCCCTCCACCCGACTGATCCAGTGCACCCGACCCGGCAGGGGCACATGGATCCGGTGATAATCCCGAGGACTCAGGTAAAGCGTCATGAAATGCCCACCTTCGAAGCGCCCGGCCTCGGGGTCATGTTTCAGAAGCTCCGCCACACGGTAGGGCAGGCCCTTGGCTTGGATGGCCATCCCGGCCTCGATCCGCCCCGACGCTATGATTCTTGCATCCACAGGGCTGTTGATACCACCGGGTACGGAGGCTTCCTGGGGCCGAAGCCCCGGCTTCAGGCGCCGGGTGAAGAAGCCCTGGAGGGACTCGTAGTCGGCGAGGGGCTTCTCAGCCTCCGCGAGATCGATGCCGTAGTGCCGGGCGAAGCCACCCAGGACGGTCCCCCGCAGACTCGGAGGCAGGGTCCGGGTGGCGGCCCAGCCCGCCAGGGAACTGCCCAGCTTCTTGGGATAGCACCGCAGCAGATTCAGGGAAAGGGGCCAGGGATGCATGATGCCCCACAGTAGCACAGCCATCAGACCCACCAGGAGCAGTCGCGTGCGCCGACGCAAGCGCCTCCAAGACGACCCAATCTGGATTCTGGGCACATGCCCTTTCGTGGTCATTCGTGATGATTCCTATTCATACCTTCAAGATCCACCAGCCCGGGAGCGCACTCCAGCATGGGTGTCGCCCGCAGTCGGCCAAAGGATCTGGTGAACGAAAGGACCTGCCGGGCGGGCACCCTGGCCTCACACACGCCGTGGCCCCAGAGCTTCCTGGAGGGCCTGGACCAGGACGGCCAGTCCAAAGGGTTTTTTCAGGAAGGTGTTGAAATTGAAGGTGCTCGCCAACTGGTGGCCAGATTCATCGCTGAACCCACTGATGAGGATTCCCCTCAGGGAGGGCTTGGCGGCCTTCATGGCCGCGAAAGCCTCCGGTCCCTTCATCCGGGGCATGAGCACATCGGCCACCACCAGGTCAATTTCATCCCGGTACTGGCTGAAGACATCGAGACTTTCCAGACCATCCCGAGCCTGGAAGACCCGATATCCATAGATATCCGCCAGAGCCTCCGCCAGGGTGATCCGCAGGTCATCTTCATCATCCGCCACGAGGATACCGGGAGGGCCCGGCATCGCGCGGTGGGATCCCGTGTACTCACTGCTTTCCGTTTTCTCATAATCTTCGAACAAGGGGAGACAAATCTGGACCCTGGTTCCCTGGCCTGGCCTTGACAGGACCTGAAGTCCCCCATGGTGGGCCCGGGTGATGCCCAGGATGGCGGGCAGCCCCAGCCCCCTTCCTGGGGTCTTGGTGGTGAAGAAGGGATCGAAGATCCGGCTCAGGTGTTCAGCATCAATGCCTCGGCCGTGGTCCTCCACCCAGAAGCGAACCACCTGCCCCTCCGGTGCAGGCTCTACCCAGTACCCCTCCAGGCGCTCGGCCTCGGTGAGGGGGACACTGGAGGTGCCCAGCCACACCGTCCCCTCGGCCCCCACAAGGGCCTCCTGGGCGTTGGCTAGCAGACCCTCCAGGATGCGGTGGACCTGGGTGGAATCTCCAGCGGCCTGGGGCAGCATGGGTTCCAGTTCAGTACGGAAGGTCAGGCCGGAAGTGGTACGACCCTGGGCCCCCGCCAGGTTCTGGATGAGGAGGTTGCAGTTCACGGCCTCCACGTGGTGAGGGCTCTTACCGGCGTACTCGAGCATGTTCTGGGCCAGGGCCGAGGCCCTTTCCAGAAGCGACAGGGCTCGATCAAGCGCCCTGCCCGTGGTGGATCCCGCCTCCACCCCCATGCGGGCCACTTCAAGGTTCCCGAGGATGCCCTGGAACAGGTTGTTGAAGTCGTGGGCGATGCCCCCGGCCATGAGCCAGAGGCTTTCCCGCTTGCTGGTTTCCCGGAGGGCGGCCTCCACCCGCTTCCGCTCCGTGATTTCCTCCTTGAAGCCAATGAACTTGGAGGGCCTTCCCTCGGAATCCAGCCGGGGGGCGATGGTGGCAGATTCCCAGTACATCTGGCCCCACTTGTTCACATTGTGGAATTCACCCCGCCAGGTCCCCCCTGATTTGATCGTCTTCCAAAGATCCTCGTAGGCACTCTGGGTCATTTCCCCGGACTTGAGAAGGGAAGGACGCTTGCCCTGGACCTCCTGAAGGGAATACCCCGTGACAGCCGTGAACTTCGGGTTCACGTACTCGATCCGGCCCTCCAGATCCGTGATCATGATCAGAACTGGGCTCTGCTCCACCGCTTGAAGGAGCTTGAGGCGTTCACGGTCGGCCTGGGTGCGTTCCGTGATGTCCCGAATGAGGGCCACCACCTCATCGTCGGCACATGGGAAGATCCTGACCTCTCGGAAGGCTGCATGACCTTCCACTTCCAGCTCATAGTAGACGGTCTGGACCTTCCCCGAAGCCAGGGACTGGAGGATGCCCCGCATGTAGGCATGACGGATCTCCTCGGGCAGTCCTGAGTCCTGGATCCGAGCACCCACCTCGCTGACGGACTCCAGGGGGCTCGGAATATCGTTGAGTTCCAGGTCCAGGATCGTACCGTCGTACCGCAATCGGTAGAACTGATCCGGCAGGGAATGGATGAGCGCCCGCAGGGTCAGGTCCTGGGGTGGACGGGGTTCATGGGATGGGGTTCGGAAGGACATGCGCGTTGCTCAAGTATCCATCGGAAGGCTCCAGTCGTCTCCCAAGCCTTGGTTCATTCCTGGGACGACCTGTCCCGTTTCTGGGACGCCTCCGAAGCTGCCCGGCTCGTCACATTCGACACAAGGCAAGAAATTCGAACACTTGAAAACTTGGCATGGACCTCGCAAGAGGTTCCCGGAGCCAACCATGGATATTCCACGCCCCAAACCTTCAAACCGCAGGAAATGGATCTTTGGTTCCCTGGGAGCCATAACCCTGTTGGCCCTGACCATCGCGCTGGGCCGCCTCAAGCCCGCCGCCCCCGAAGTGGAACGCCAAAGCCTGCTCATGGACGGTGTCAAGCGCGGTCCCATGGTCTTCCAGGTCCGGGGCACAGGAACCCTGGTGCCCGTGGAGGTCCGCATCATCACCACCCAGGTCTCCTGCAAAGTGGAAAGGCTGATCCTCTTCCCGGGCACCGAGGTCAAGGAACACAGCATCATCGTGGAACTTTCCAGTCCCGAACTCCAGCAATCGGCCCAGGATGCCCACTGGAATCTCAAGCGCGCAGAATCGGACTACGATCTCGGGCATTTGACCCAAAAGGGCACCGTTTCCTCGGCCCGGGCCGAGGCCAAGGAGGCCGAAGCCACCCTCAAGGCCTACGAGCGACTGGCCAAGGAGGGACTGCAATCCGAAAGCGATCTCATGAAGGTCCAGGTGCGTCACGAACAGTGTGTCAGCCGTCTTGCCACCGAGGAGGCCCGCCTGGCGCTCTACGAGGGTCGGAATGGTCAACTGGCCCCTGCCCGCGCGGCCCTGGAACAGGCCCGCGCCCAGTACGCGCTCAAGCAGTCCCAGGTGGCCAGCCTCCAGGTGCGACCAGGCATGTCCGGCATGCTCCAGCAGGTGCCCCTCCAGGTGGGTCAGCAGCTCGGACCCGGTGCCACCTTGGCCAAGGTGGCCAAGCTCCTGCCCCTCAAGGCCGAACTCAAGGTGAGTGAGACCCAGGCCAAGGACATCCAGATCGGACAAATGGTGTCCATCGACACGCGCAATGGCGTGGTGGCAGGCCGGGTGATCCGAATCGATCCCAGCGTGCAGAATGGCACCGTGACTGTGGACGCCTCCATCGAGGGCGAGCTGCCCAAGGGCGCCCGACCGGACCTGAGTGTGGAGGGCATCATCGAACTGGACCGGGCCACCAACGCCCTGTTCACGGGACGCCCCGTCCAGGCCCAGTCCTTCGGCACCCTGAGTGTCTTCAGGCTCAGCGCTGATGGGAAGGAAGCCACCCGCATCAAGGTGAAACTCAGACGCGCCAGCGTGAGCACCGTGGAAATCCTGGAAGGCCTGAAGGAGGGTGACCAGATCATCCTCTCCGACACCTCCCAGTACGACGCCGTGGATCGTATTCGGCTGAAATAGCCTTTCAACGGGGAAGATGATCGATGAAACCCCGTGCGTGTCCCCTCGCCCTCGATGCCTGATTCCACCCAGTCACCTTCGACCCCACTTGCCTCTTCCACCGGAGCCCCCATGACCGCCAAGCCCCTCATCCACCTCGAAGGCATCAAGAAGATTTTTACGACCGAGGAAGTGGAAACCCACGCCCTCACGGGGATCCACCTGGACATCACGGAGGGGGAGTTCCTGTCCATCAGCGGGCCCTCCGGGTGCGGCAAGTCCACCCTTCTTTCCCTCCTGGGGCTGCTGGACACACCCAGCGAGGGCATCTACATCCTGAATGGAAAACCGGTGGAGAACCTCAAGCTGGCTGAGCGGGCCCGCATCCGAAACCGGGAGATCGGCTTCATCTTCCAGAGCTTCAACCTCATCGGAGACCTCACCGTCTTCGAGAACGTGGAACTCCCCCTTGTGTACCGGGGCATGTCCACGGGCGAGCGTCGCACCCGGGTCATGGAGGTGCTCGAGGAGGTGGGCATGAGCCACCGCGCCAAGCACCTGCCCAGCCAGCTCTCCGGTGGTCAGCAGCAGCGCGTGGCCGTGGCCCGCGCCCTGGCGGGACGCCCCAGCATCCTTCTGGCAGACGAGCCCACGGGCAACCTGGACTCCACCAATGGCGAAGCGGTGATGGACCTGCTCCTGGGGCTTCACCGACGCGGATCCACCATCTGCATGGTGACCCACGATGCCCGCTTCACCAGCTATGCCCAACGAACCGTACACCTCTTTGACGGACGCATCGTGGAGGAATCCCAGATTCCGCAAGTGCATGCGCATGAGCCTATCGACGGCCAGAAGGCCGGGTTCGCCGCCATTTCGCGATAGCAGCCCGGGGCAGGGACCCACCCTTCCCTCCCACCCTTGGGGACCAGGCTCTGGCGGGCCCTGAAGGGTCATGGCCCCCCGCCGAGGTATGCTGGGGTTTGCCTGCGAGGTCCCTTGGAAGCCCTTGTCATCCACGATCGTGTGACCGTACCCGCCGATGCGCTGGCCTTCCGGGCCGTGCGGGCCGGGGGCCCCGGGGGGCAGAACGTCAACAAGGTGGCCAGCAAGGTGGAATTGCGGGTGGACCTTTCCCGCATCGAAGGCCTGGACGATTTCGCCCTGGCCCGCCTGCGCCACGAGGTGCGCAACCAGCTGGATGGCGAGGGTTGGTGGCTGGTCACCAGCAGCCTGACCCGGGACCAACTGAAGAACCTGGAGGATGCCCTGGCCAAGGTGCGCCGGGGCATCGAAAAGGCCCTGGTGGTGCCCAAGCTGCGGCACAAGACCCGACCCACCCGGGCGAGCCAGAAACGCCGGGTGGAGGGCAAGAAGCGGGAAGGGGCCAAGAAGCGCGAGCGCTCCGGCGGCTGGGACTGATGCTGGCGGCCCTGCTCAGTGTCCTCACCATCTTCCTGGTGCTGGGAGCGGGGTTTCTCTTCGCCCGACGGGGTATCTTCGGCCCCAGCGCCGGGGAGCTCTTCCCCAGGACCGTGATCCACCTGGCCCTCCCCGCCATGATGCTCGTGGAGCTGACCACGAATTTCCAACGCGGGGACCTGCTGCACGCCGGCCGGGCCCTGGTGGTGCCTGCCGCCGCCACAATCTGCACGGCCCTGATTGCCCCTTGGGTCGCCCGGCTTGCGGGGGTTGCGGAAGGCCGCCGGGGCACCTTTGCGGCCATGTTCACCGCCTCCAACACCATCTTCATCGGCATGCCCGTGAACCTGGCCCTCTTCGGGCATCAGGCCGTTCCTTCGGTGCTGCTGGCCTATGCCGTGAATGTCACCTATTTCTGGACCTTCGGGGCCCATGCCATCGAAGGGGACACAGGCAGACCCCTGCCCATCTTCTCCAAGGACCATCTCTCCAAGATCCTCACGCCCCCCTTCCTGGCCTTCCTGGGGGGTGTGGCCATGGTCCTGCTGGGACTCCGGTTGCCTGGCTTCCTCCACGCCACCCTCAAAATGTTGGGGGCCATGACCACCCCCCTCTCCCTCCTCTTCATGGGGGTGACCTTCGCGGGGATCAGCCTGAGGGAACTTCGTCCCAGCCGGGACATGGCGGCCCTCTTCCTGGGACGCTTCCTTCTGGCCCCGGCCCTGGTGTATGCCTTTCACTGGCTCCTGCCCCTGCCCCCCCTCATGGTGAAGGTCTTCATGCTCCAGGCCGCCATGCCCGCTATCACCCAGGCCGCCCTGGTGGCCCGCACCCGGGGCGCCGACCACCGCTACGCCACCATCCTCATCAGCGCCACCAACCTGGCCAGCCTGGCGGTCCTGCCCCTCTACATGGCGCTGTTCACCAGGCTCTTCTAGAGCAGCTCCCAGGCCTCGCGCAGGTTCCCCCGCTCGGCGTCCGGCTGCGCCAGGGTCTTGACCCGGGTCCGCAGGGGGGCTGGAAGTTCCAAGGCCGCCTCCATGGCCTGGAGCCTGAGGGGGGGGGAGAGTCCACGCCACCCGGCCTCCAGGGCCTCCACCCATGTCTCATCCCCCAGCCGAGCCCGGGGGAGCCAGCGCCAGGCATTCCCCAGTCCCGGCCCCCGAAGGGGCTCCAGAATCCCCGACGCGCC
>CAZPUI010000185.1:0-9045 GCA_964589695.1 uncultured Solibacteraceae bacterium
GTGGTCCGGTCCCTGGATTCCCACGCCCGCTTCGTGGCGGAGGTTGATGTTCGAGGCCTAAGGGAGGACCAGGTGGGTGCCTTATTCGGAATCGTGGCCACCGTCAGCGACAGTGCCGCGGGGGTCCTCATCCGGAGTCTCAAGGCTGGAGGTCCCGCTGCCAAGGGTGGGTTGCTTCCCGGGGACAGGGTGGAAGCCATCGATGGGGTCAATGTCCTGGATTGGGACAAGGAGCAGGTCACGGCGAAACTCCGGGGCCGCCCCAACAGCCAGGTCCGGGTGCAGGTCCTGCGGGAAGGAGAGCCGACGCCCAGGGAGATGACCCTCACCCGGGTGGAAATTCCCTCCCCCACGGTGACCCAGGCCCTCATGCTCACCGCCAACGCCGGGCTCATCGTGGTGAAGGAGTTCTCCGAGGACACGGGGGATGAATTCCGCAAGGCCCTGGTCAAGCTCAAGGCCCAGGGGATGCGCAGCCTGGTGCTGGATCTGCGCTTCAACCCCGGGGGGGTCATGGAGGCGGCGGAGGACCTGTCCCGGCAACTCCTGGGGCCCGATGAACTCATCGTCTCCCAGGTGGGTCGGCCCGGGAAACCCTCGCCGCCCCCCGTGCGCACCTCCAAGGTCCAGACCCTGGATCCCTTTCCCCTGGTGGTGCTCATCAACCGCCGCAGCGCCTCGGGATCCGAGATCGTGGCGGGGGCCGTGCAGGACAACGACCGGGGGCTCGTGCTGGGGACGCCCTCCTTCGGCAAGGGTCTGGTGCAGTTCCCCTTCAAGGCCGGTCCCTCCCGCAGCGTGGTGCTGACCACCGCCCGCTACCTCACCCCCTCGGGTCGCAGCATCCAGCGGGACTATGCCAGTGGGCGGGACGACTACGCCCTGATGGAGGACTACGGCGGAAGGGAGGAAGGGTCGGGGCCAGCCTTCAAGACGACGCTGGGCCGCACCGTGCTGGGGGGTGGGGGCATCCGGCCTGATCGGGTGGTGAGGGCGGAACCCATGAGCCACTTCGTGTCGAACCTGGCCCGGGAGGATGCCTTCTTCCGCTTCGCCCTGAAGGAGCGCCATCGGGACGGTCTCCAGCCCGGTGGCCCCGTGTCCGAGGCCCAGATGGAACGCTTCCGGGCCTTCCTTCTCGAGCAGAAGCGCCCCTTCCTCGAGGCTGAATGGAAGGATCCCCGCAACCAGCGGGACATGCGGGAGCAGCTGACCTACGAACTGCAGCTTCTGTTGCATGGGGAAGCGGTGGCCTTCCGGACCCTCTGCGATCGGGATGTTCAACTGCGCGCGGCCCTGGAGGCCATGCCGGAGGCCCAGAAGCTGCTGCACCAGAAACTGGCGACAGGACGGTAGACATGGCGGTGGCTTCCTACGATTTTCAGCCTGGACAGCGCTGGGTGAGTGAACGCGAGCCCGAGCTGGGGCTCGGGACCCTGGTGGAAGTGGGACCTCGGACCCTGCGGGTGAGCTTCGCCGCCAGTGGGGAAACCCGGACCTTCGCCCGGGGTTCGGCCCCCCCGCGCCGGGTGCGCTTCCTGCCCGGGGACAAGGTCCGGGATGTCCAGGAGCACACCTGGAAGGTCCTGGGGGTGCGGGAGGCGGGGGGGCTCCTCCATTACAGTCTGGAGGGTGTCGAACTTTGCGAGACGGAGCTGAGCCCCCGCTTGGCCTTCAGTCAGCCTCGGGAACGGCTTCGGGCAGGGCAGGGGGATCCGCCCCAGGTCTTCGACCTCCGGATGGAGGCCCTCAACCACCAGGCCCGCTGGCGGCGCTCGGCGGTGCGGGGCTTCCAGGGGGCTCGCATGGAACTGCTGCCCCACCAGCTCGGTCTCGCGGCCGAGGTGAGTGCCCGGCTGCGCCCCCGGGTCCTGCTGGCGGATGAGGTGGGTCTGGGGAAGACCATCGAGGCCGGGCTCATCCTCCACCGCCTGCTCCTCACGGGGCGCATCCGCCGGGTCCTGGTGCTGGTGCCCGAATCCCTGGTGCACCAGTGGTTCGTGGAGCTGCTGCGCCGCTTCAACCTCTGGTTCACGATCCTGGATGAGGAACGCTGTGCCGCCCAGGAGGCCGATGCACCGGAAGCCAACCCCTTCCTGGACACCCAGCGGGCCCTGGCGGACCTGAACCTGCTGGTGGCACGACCGGAACGCCTGGCCCAGGCGCTGGCCGCGGGCTGGGATCTGGTGGTGGTGGACGAAGCCCACCATCTGGCCTGGTCCGAGGGGACCCCCAGCCCCGCCTACCAGGCGGTGGAGACCCTGGGCCAGGCGGCTCCGGGCCTGCTGCTCCTCACCGCCACCCCCGAAGGTCTGGGGGAGGAAGGCCACTTTGCCCGGCTGCGCCTCCTGGATCCGGCGCGCTTCCCGGACCTGGCGAGCTTCAGGGCGGAATCGGCGCGGTACCAGGGCCTGGCCCGGCTGGCGGAGGGTCTGCTGGAGGATGCACTCTCCCCCGAAGACCGTGAGACCCTTTCCCGGGTGTTGGATGAAGGCGACATGGACGAGGGGGGACGGCCCTGCCGCGGCGCGGCCTCTTCGTCCGCCCTCGTGCTCCCCCACGTGGCGACCGGGCAAAGCCCGGCCACCACGTCTGATCTGGACGCTCGCCTGGCCAGCCCGGAAGGGCGGCAGGACCTGCTTCGGGCCTTGGTGGACCTCCACGGCACGGGCCGCGTGCTGTTCCGGAACACCCGGCGTTCCCTGGGGGGCTTTCCCCGCCGGGTGGCCCACCTGGTGTCCCTGCCCGGGGGCTCCAGGAAGGCCTTGGCCCGGGAGTGGGCGGCGGACCTGGGGGAAGGTGCCGACCGCGCCCCGGATCTGGCCGAGGACCCCCGGATTCCCTGGCTGGCGGACCTGCTGCGGGAGGTGGCCCCTGCCAAGGTGCTGCTCATCTGCCGCCGTCGCGCCAAGGCCGAGGCCATCGCCGCGACCCTGCCCCACCACCTGCAGGTGTCCCAGGCCCTCTTCCACGAGGGTCTGAGCCTGGTGCAGCGGGATCGGGCCGCCGCCTGGTTCGGGGAGGAGGGCGGGGCCAGGCTCCTGCTCTGCTCGGAGATCGGCAGCGAAGGCCGCAACTTCCAGTTCGCCCACCACCTGGTGCTCTTCGACCTGCCCCTGGACCCCACCCTGCTGGAGCAGCGTTTGGGGCGCCTGGATCGCATCGGTCAGCGCTCCGATATCCACGTTCACGTGCCCATGGTGGAGGGCACGGCCCAGGCCGTGCTGGCCCGCTGGTACCACGAGGGGCTGGATGCCTTCCAGGGCAGTCTTGTGGGGGGGCGGGAACTCATGGCACGGTTTGCCGAACGCCTGCAGCCCCTGTTCCAGGGCCAGGGTGGCGATCTGGCGACCCTGGTGCAGGAGACCCGGGAGGCCCGCCTCGACCTGGTGGCGCGTCTGGAAGCAGGACGGGATCGGTTGCTGGAGCTGAATGCCCGTAAGGCCCACCTGGCCGAACCCCTGGTGGCCGCGATCCAGGCCCAGGATGCTGATCCGGCCCTGGAGACCTTCCTTCTCTCAGTGCTGGACCATGCCTTCGTGCACGCCGAAGCCGTGGCCCCCCGCACCTGGCAACTGGGCAGCGCGGGGGTTCTGGCGGAGTCCTTCCCTGGCCTGCCCGAGGATGGGCTCACCCTCACCGCGGATCGTCTGCGGGCGCTGGCGCGGGAGGATCTCCAGTTCCTCACCTGGGACCACCCCCTGGTCACGGGTGCCCTGGACCTCGTGTTGGGGACCGAAACGGGGAACTGTGCCTTCGCCCAGTGGCCCGATCCCACGCCCAATCTGTATCTGGAGGCCATCTACCTCCTGGAATGCCCGGCTCCGCCCCAGCTTCACCTGGACCGCTTCCTCCCCCCCACACCCCTGCGGGTGCTGGTGGACGCCCGGGGGGACGACCTGGGCCGGGAGCTGCCCCGTGCGCTCTACCAGCGCCAGCTGCGGCCCGGCGATGGCCAGGCCTTCCTGGACCACCCGGAATTGCGGGAGGACCGGATACCCCGGATGCTCCGGCAGGCCGCGGCCCACGCCCAGCGTAGGGTCCAAGGCCTTCTGGTCCGGGCGCAGCAGGCCATGGCCCTCCAGCTGGGGGGTGAACTCCAGCGGCTCCGCAGCCTGGCCCGGCGTAACCCCGGCGTGCGCCCCGAGGAGGTCCAGGCCCTGGAGGACCACCGCCGCGACTTGGCCCAGGCCCTGGGCCAGGCCCGCTTGCGGTTGGATGCCCTGAGGCTTATCCAGAGGGGAAGCTGAGGCGCTGGATCCAGCTGGAGTGGGAGCAAGGGAGCGGCCGCGTGAGAACTCCCGGGCAGCTCAAGTTGCCCTTCTGTGGACCCTCATGCGAATCGCCACTGAACAGTTCGACGTGTGTCCCCCACCAGGCACCCCTTTGAGCAGATCGATACGCACGGCTGGAAGGCCACGGCATCCCCCCCCACCACCAGGTATTCAACCCCTTTGGCGGCGAATGCCTCCCGCAGATCTTTGAAGTCGGAGTTCAGCCTCATGTCGTCCGCCCATGGCCATGTGGTCGATCACGGCCTGCCAAACCGCTTCGATCCGTTCTTCCCAGGTGGTCATGCTGGGATCCGGCATGTCCATTCCTTTGGGGCCGTGGAACAGGCCCCCCTGCCAGCTTTGCTGCCGTTGGGCAGCTCTTATTTCGAATTCATTCACCGGGGAAACGTACCACGGTAAGAAGTTCCCCTGCAGCCGTTCAGGGGGGCTCCCCAGAAGGGAAAACGGAGACCGAGCGCGGCTACCGACCGCAACCGAATAGCGGGTCAACACTGAGGACACGGAGAGTGCCTGGTGCGTGGTAGCTGGCTTCCAGACCTGGTTCCAGCTGGGGCGGAGCAGGGGAGCACACATGCGTTCTCCAGTGCTCCGACCCTGCTGGAACGCGTGCGGCCCTGCCGCACGCCCCGCGCCCGCGGGCAGGCCGGGAAGCCTTGGGGTGGCCCGCCATGACAAGTCATTGAGTCCTGTGCTGCTGGGCCGGGAATTCTCTGGCGCCTGACTTGCACTCTCCGTGTGCTCCGTGTCCTCCGTGGTTCAATTCTTGAAAAGGTGGATGTTGCCGTTTTGCTTTAATCCAGGACTTCGCGCGAAAACATGAAGATGGCGATGCTTGGTTCCCGATCCTCCGGCCTCTCTCTGCGATCTTCGCGTCTCAGTTTTCCGCCGGAATTGCAGCGACCTGTGAACCCCTGAACGGTTACGTTCCCCCCTTGGAGTGTCGGTGATTCCCGCGTTCGTGCCCCCATGCTCCGCGCCCATCCGCCCTTCTGCCGCGCTCATCCCCGGAGCCGAAACCCTCCGGATCCCGGTGCCATGTTCGTCGTGGGCCCCGCCCCATCCCACGAACCCGTGCCCGTGCCGACGCGCTTCCCCCCAAGGAACGTGCCCCGGGCACTTTCCTTCCAGGAGCATCCATGATCCGCACCACCTTCCTTTGCGCGTCCCTGGCCCTGGTGGCCCAGGAGAGCCCCAAAGAACTCCTTTTCACCGCCAATCCCTATGCCTCGACCCTCACGGGGGCGGCGGGCACGGAGCGGGGGAAGGGCGTGGAAGGCAACCTCAACCTGGAGGCCCGGTACCGCTTTTCCGCCACGGGATCTTTCCGCCTGCGGTGGGAGCTGCCCCGCACCCTGTCCCAGGGCCTGGAGGCCCGCTTCACACCGGGCTACCGGGAAAGCCGGGAAACCCGCACCTGGGGCCTGGGTCTGGACTATGTGCACGATTTCCAGCCCCGTGCGCAGAACGGCTTCTACCTGAGCGGGGGCTTGGGCTACCAGGCCTGGGACGCCACCTACCGAGGGGCCGAAACGGATGGCTCCTTCCGGGCCGAGCGCACCTACACGAGCCGTACCCTGGGGCTCAGTGCGGGCCTGGGCTACCGTTTCTGGCGCATGCACGTGGAGCTGAGGGCCCTGAGCACCACCTTCAAGGGACGGGAGGCCCTGGTCTCGGCGGACAAGCTGCGGGGCTGGACCGAGGCGGACAAACGGGGGGTCACGTTCCAGTTCGTGATCGGGCTTCGTTGATCCGCCATCATCGGAGGTGATATGAACCCATCGCCCCCAAAACCCAATGGGACATCAGGGGACCCTCGCCGCGAGGCCTGGGGAGCCCAGGGGTTGAGGTTGGCCTTGGTCGGCATTGTGATCTACCTGGGGTGGTTCGACTTCCAACTTCATCTGGACCAAAGGGGCGAACCCCTGGTGGTGGTGAACCGGTTGCTCTGGGGCAGCCTCTGGGCCCTGGGTCTGGTCTCGGGCCTGGTGCTGGTCTACGGAAGGCATGGCCTGGCGGGTTTCACCCACCGTGGGGAGCGCTTTGCCCTGGCGGCCCTGGCCACCTTCCCCCTGACCCATGTCTTCATCGAAACGACGGTCTACCCAGGGGCGCGCCTCTTCGCCACCTGGTTGCTGGTGACCCTGCTGCTCACCGCGGTTCTGGGGAGCCACCGGAAGCGGTCCCTGGAGGCGGAGCGCCTCCGGCAGCTGGCGGAGCTGAACCAGGAGCGCGCCCTCCGGGCGAGGCTCGCCCCCCATTTCCTCTTCAACACCCTCAACACGCTCCAGGCCCAGATCGCCCTGGACCCCGTGGCCGCCCGGGCCAGCACCTTCAAGCTGGCCAAGCTCTACCGCCAGCTGCTCCAGGTCCAGGACCGGGCGCGCATTCCCCTCCGGGAGGAGCTGGACTTCGTCCTGGCCTACCTGGACCTGGAGCAGCTCCGCTTCGGGGATCGGCTGGAGGTGGTACAGGAACTTCCCGAGGGGGTCCTGGACCTGCCCCTACCCCCCCTGGCCCTCCAGATCCTGGTGGAGAATGCCCTCAAACACGGCGTGGCGCCCCTGGAGGAAGGCGGCAGGGTGCGAATCGGCGCGGACGGGCTCGGCGACCAGGTCCACCTTTGGGTCGAGGATCCGGGACCGGGTCTGGGCCATGAGACCGGTTCCGGCACCGCCCTGGCGACCCTCCGGGGCCAGCTCCACCCCGGCGAATCCCTGGACCTGGCCTTCCATTCCGGGGTCCACCGCGCAACCCTCGTCCTTCAGGGCTCGAAGGACACGGCTTCCTGACCCCCGGGATGGCAGGTGTCCTCATCCACATCTGGTTAGGCAGCTCGGGATGCCCTCTTCTTCACCGTGCCCTGAATTTGAGAACCACTGGGGAAAGTATTTAATCCCGTGGATTTTGGTGAAGATGGATGGGACCACGGAATGGATCAGGGGCTCACGTGCCATGGTAAAAATTTCAAAAAAATGGTAAAACGCAAGCATTATCAGTAAGGTGCATGGTTAGAATTGGAAATGATTTTAAACCACGAAAGACACGAAAGACACGAAAAAAGATGAAACAAATAAATTAAATATTTTCGTGTGTTTCGTGTTTTTCGTGGTTAAAATGATTTGAGATTATTGAGTTCTATGCAGATGCTAAACATTTATTCGAGTCCCTTCAGGCGTTCTGACGTGTGTCATTTCGGGTGTCCAGGTGGCTCGCCATCGCCTGGAAAACTAAGTCAGGATGTTCCGAGGGTATCTCACCCCCATCCCATGAAAGTGGCGTCCATGCCCGTGAACCCTTCAAAGCCCTCCCCGCCACGTTCATGAGCACCCTTCGCGTGGTGGTCATCGAGGATGAGCCCCTGGCCCGACAGCACCTGGTGGGCCTGCTGGAGGCCGTCCCCGGGGTGGAGGTGGTGGCGGAGGCGGCCAATGGGCGCCTGGGGCTGGAGGCCATCGCGCGGTTCCGGCCGGAGGCGGTCTTCACGGACATCGAGATGCCGGGCCTCAAGGGTACGGACCTCATGCACCTCCTGCCCGAGCCCCGCCCGGCCCTCATCTTCACCACGGCCTACGCCGAACATGCGGTCCAGGCCTTCGCGGGCGGGGCGGTGCACTACCTGCTCAAACCCATCGAAGCCCAGGACCTGGCCCAGGCCCTGGCCCGGCTTCGGCCACGGGTGGAAGGTGCGGTGCACCTGCGGATACCGGTCCAGCGCCGGGACAGCCTGCGCCTGCTGAAACCCCAGGAGGTGGAGGCCTTGGTCGCCCTCCGGGGGGATTGCGTGGCCTGGACTGCCGAGGGCCGCCTGCCCGTGGAAGGGGGCCTCCAGACCTGGGAGGCGCGGCTCGTCCCCCACGGATTCCTGCGGGTGCACCGCAGCGCCCTCGTGAACCTGGAGGCGGTGCGGGAACTGACGCCCCAGGGGGAACTGGTGCTGCCCACCGGTCGTCTCCCGGTGAGCGAGCGGCGACTGGAGACCCTGCGGCGGGCCCTGGGGGTGTGAAGGCCTTTCGGGCCCGGGTGAAACATGTCCTCCGCGAGGTGGAGCCGGCACCGACCACGCCCGATCTCATGCCGCTGAACGTGTCCCTCCTGTTCGGAGGCTGCGGCCTTCTGGCCCTGGGGATCGAAGCCATCCTGTCGAGGCTCCAGGAGGCCCATGCGAGCCCCAGTCTTCGGGCCGGAAACCCTTGGGGCAAGGGTTTCCGGCCTCTGGGTGTCGGGCGGCCTACAGCTTCTTCACGGCCTGCTTGCGCCGCAGCTGGAGTACCTTCACATCCGGGTCCGGCACGATGCGATCCGGCTTGAAGGCGCAGCGGACGGTGAGCACCCGGCTCTCGCCCTTGGCCAGGCTGCAGTCCACCCGGGCATCCTTGTAGTCGGGGTTGGGTTTGTCGGGCTTCCGGGCGTCCTTCTCCTCCAGGAAACGCTCACCCTTGGCGGCCACGGCGACGGTGAGGGGCATGGTGCCGCTGCCCACGTTGGTGATGCGGAAGGTCACGTCCCAGGCGCCGTCGGGGCGCTGGGTGGCGTTGGGGTCGGCGACCTTGTATTCGGGCACCACGACCTGGTGGAACCACTGCTGGACGAAGGTGTCGAAGGCCGCCGCATCCGGGGCGTGGGGGCGCAGGATGGGCAGGATGTCCTGGAGCACCGGATGATCCGGGTTGTTGAGGTAGGTCTTGAGGACATTCCTAAGGCCAGCATGGAAGGCCTCCTTGCCCATGAGTTCGCTGAGCATGTAGAAGAC
>CAZPUI010000186.1:0-9036 GCA_964589695.1 uncultured Solibacteraceae bacterium
CTTCCACTTCCCGGTCAATTTGCGACGTTGAGCACCGGTACCGGAAGGACACGAATATCCCCGTGAACTGGCTGCTCCTCCGACTGAAGGCGCCTGTCTACGTCCACCAGTACACCCAGCTCATGCGGGCGGAGACCGGACGGCGGGGCTCCCTGGCCATGCTCTGGATCGGCTCCATCAACCTGGCCCTGGTGGCCATGACGGTGGCTTTCGGGCTGTCCCGTTAGACCCTATCCTGGTCCCACCCTTCATCTGGAGTCCTGCGTGTTGTCCCTCCTGCGGCATCTAGGGTCCGTGCTGGCCCTCTTCGCCCTCCTCGCCGGACTGGGCGCCCATGCCTCCCTGGTGACCCAGCACTTCCGCCTTCCCTTCACGACTTCCCTGAGTCCCTTCGGACAGCAGCTGGTGAACCATTTCACCTACTATGCGCTCTGGCTGGTGTACACGCCGATCATCGCCTGGCTGGCGGATCGCGTGCGGATCAGCTCCGAGCGCTGGGTGGGGCCCATGCTCTTCCACGCCGCCATGAGCCTCCTGGTGACCCTGCCCCTGGGGCTGCCGCTGCGGGTGCCCGATGCCACCCTGGGGGCACCGGTGTACTGGTGCATCCTGGTCCTGGCCAATGCCCTGAGGAACCAGGAGGCCCAGCGGGCCCAGACTCAACGGACCCTGGAGCTGGAGCGGATGCTGGCCCAGGCGGAGCTGCAGGCCCTGCGGATGCAGCTGCAGCCCCACTTCCTCTTCAACACCCTGAACACCCTGGGGTTCCTGAGCCTCAAGGGCGACCATGCCCGGATTGGGTGGGTGGTGGAGCGCCTGGGCGACCTGCTGCGGAACGCCATGGATGGTGCGACCCGCACCACCGTACCCCTGGGGGAGGAGGTGGACTTCCTCCGGAGCTACTTGGAGATCGAGGAACTGAGATTCCAGGATCGCCTTCGAATCCAGTGGGACTTGCCCACCGAGCTCCTGAGCCTTCCCGTGCCCAGCCTCCTCCTTCAGCCCCTGGTGGAGAACGCGCTCAAACATGGGCTGGCCCGGAGGCGCCAGGCTGGCCTGGTGGAAGTGGCGGCAAGGCGGGAAGGACCGCGCCTCATCCTGACGGTGTCCGACGACGGTCCAGGCCCGCCCGGGGAAGGGGCCCTCGCGGCCAGCCCGGGGCGGGGGCTGCGGAACCTGCGCGACCGGCTTGACATCCTCTTCCCCGGCGAGGGGCACCTGCGCCTGCGGCCCAGGGAGGGCGGGGGCACGGTGGCGGAGGTGGTCCTGCCCTGCGCCGGGGGGGAGCCGTGAGCCCCGGGACGGTGCGGACCCTCATCGCGGAGGATGAGCCCCTGGCCCGGGAGGGGATGGGGGCGCTGGTGGGGCACATGGAGGGCTTCGAGGTGGTGGGCCTCTGCGCCGATGGGCTGGAGACCCTGGAGGCCATCCGGGGGCTCAAGCCCGACCTGGTGTTGTTGGACGTGCAGATGCCCGAGCTGGACGGATTCCAGGTCCTGGCCCGGCTGGAACCCACGGCGATGCCCATGGTGGTTTTCGTGACCGCCTACGATGCCTACGCGGTGCAGGCCTTCGAGGCCCGGGCCGTGGACTATGTGCTCAAGCCGGTGGCCCCGGCCCGTCTGGAAGCCGCATTGCTCCGGGCCCAGGCGGCCCTGAGGACCCAGGCCCTGGCGGACCAGGCCGCACGGCTGGTGGACCTGGTGACCTCCGTGCAGGCTCCCCAGGACGCGCCGGAGTGGTTCCTGGTGAAGGTGGGGGAGCGGATCCACCGGGTGGAGGCCCACCAGGTGGACTGGATCCAGGGGGCCGACTACTGTGTGGTCCTCCATATGGGCTCGCGGGAGCTGGTGCACCGGGAGACCCTCACCCACCTGGAGGCCCGGCTGGGGGACAAGGGATTCCTGCGCATCCATGGCTCCACCCTGGTGAACCTGGATCGCGTGGTCGAACTGCGCAAAGGCCCCCTGGGGGGCCTCAGGGTGGTGCTGCAGGGGGGCCAGGAACTGGCGGTGTCCCGGCGGCGGGCTGGGGAGCTGCTGGCGCGGATGCGATGACAAATATAAATTAATTTTTAAAACCGTTTTTTCTTTGGGGAAAAACCAAATTCCCGCTCGGATTAAAAATAAACGAAAATTCCTTAAAGGTTGTTATATCAAATATTTTGGTTGGAACATTAATCGGGCTGGCCTCTTGAACAATCTTCATCTGATCAACATCCAGTCTCCACCAAACAACCTCTGGAAATGCTTTCAGCGCCCTTTCTTCTGCACTATTCAATTCTTGACGTGCCTTTTCGTTTTTCATGTTTACTGAGGTATATTGTCGCGGGAATTCTTTTCTACTCATTAAAACCGCGGCTTCGCTTCTTGCAGCGATTAACACATCCCCAGTCTTATTTGGCTGTGCGCAGATTACCACGTATTCGAATTGGTCAATATTTTTAAGTCGATTGTCAGTCAGCATACCATATAAATCGGCGACCTTATCCAAAGTGCCTGAATTTTTATTAATGCGAAAAAACAACCCTGCTTGTCGGCTGGTCACGATATAATAATTTTCAACAGAAATGACAGAATTATCTAATGACATGTTCGCAACAAAAAAATTATCTTCCGTTAACCCCCAATATTTTTTCTCCTTATTCTGGAAAAACTCAGATTTTTTCGTTGCAATTTTTCCAATATCAATTAATTCTTTAACTTCGTAATCTCCGTTTCCGCGCAAACCCGCAATGGCAAATAACGAAGCTTTTCCTTTCGCAATAATTGGATTATTTATGGAGCCCATTAATAGAAACTTGTCTTTTCCTAACGGGTACGCACGTAATTCCGGCGTTTTGGTTGCATTGTAAAACAAGATTTGATCGTTTTTTAATTCGATTTCCGGCTGGTACCGCCCTAATACATTCCACTTGTTGGAATACCCTTGTGAGCCATAAAGAAGGTAACTGTTACCTTTTTCAGTTGTTGAGCGAACAACTGCGATGTTTACGCCGTCTACGTGCCGACAATCAATGCAATTCTCCGGTGCTGGCAAAAATAGCTTCTCTTCGCTCCGTTTTCCTAAAAATAAAATACCTTTTTTGTTGTCTTGCACAGCCGTGGTACAGGTTCTCCCATCCTGTGCCCAAGACATATCAAGCCTATTTGCCGGGTGCTGAGCAAAACAGCCGAACCCAAAAAGGAGGATGGTTAATTTTCTTGTTAGCATTGGTCGCCCGCCAATCAAGCGGCTGTAGCTCGGCACAATGTTTCTACGGCATCGCTGTTAGCCCCGAAATTCCCGGCCCATCGGCCTTGTCCATCATTTGTAACAATAAACATATCGCAGTCCCTGAAAAATTTACAACAACAACAGCACCAGATCTCAACCTCCCCAACATTCCCCTTTGCACTTTTTAGTGTCCCAATACAATCGTCACACACTGCCCACGTGCTCACAAATGCAAGCATGAGTAAAAATTTTAAAAATTTCATAGATTTTCCCCGAGTTGATTGGTTTTATGTGAATTGTTACATCTTCGGAATGACACCATTCCCACTGCAAATTCCCTCCGTCCCATCGGAGCTAATTTCCATAATTAAACGACCGTGGTCAGAGTCAGCTAGCACTAAATATACCTCGCAAACTTTATATGGGAATTGGCAGCAGCAGCAGCACCATACTTCACCTTGCCCAACGCCTCCCTTGCCACTCTTCAGTTCTCCCAGGCAATCGGCAGCATGGATCGGCATTACAACAAATGCCGCACTTGCTAGTGTTGCAGTGATTCCCTTCAGTATCTTTCTCATGAAAGCCTCCTTTGTTTGACTGAAAATGATCCTGCCATGTTGAAAATCCCATGTCAAATATTTCTTTGGGGTAGGGCCTGATCGGTCAACTCGCTCCAGATCCATGCTTTACTGTTGAATCGCTAAGTCTTGCGAAATCAATTAATGGAATTAGTTCATCGGTATCCCGCGATAGAGCCCCAGGCTCACGCCGTACATCCACCCCCGCTTGTTGTCGCGGTTGTTGGTGCCGAAGTCGTAGCTCTGCAGCCAGCCTCCGGTCAGACCGACGTAGGCCAGGGTCTTGCCGATGGCCCAGGGTTTGGCGACGGTGAGCTTGAAGACCCCCTGGCCCCGGGCGCGACCATTCTCCTGCAGGCCCTGGGCGTTGGTGGCCGAGGTGACCTGGTCCTGGATGCGGATCTCGTAGAGGGTTCCCAGGACCATGCACCTGGGGAAGTGCCAGCCCACGCCCAGCCCCAGGTTCCAGCCATTGAAGCTGCTGGAGAGCTTGGCCCCGCTGGGAATGCGCGCTCCTTGGGCCTCGGCCCATGGGTGGAAGTTCAGGGCGCCCCCCAGGGACCACACCATGGACTTGGGGCTTGTGGGGATGGCACCGGCTTCCTCCAGCAAGCTGCGGATGGCCGTCTCCCGGGCCTTCACCTGGTCCGTGACCGGGTCGGCGTCGGACATGTAAAAGGCCTGCACCAGGCGGGTCAGGGTCCGGGTCAGGGTGGAATCGGACTTCGCGCAGGTGAGTCCCACCACGCCACGGATCATCTGGCCTTCGTTCCGGGAGCCCAGGCCCTTCAGAAAATCCCTGAGTGCCTCCGCCAGGGGGGCGTGGTCCTTTCCCAGGATGAGCAGCACGGCGTGGAGATGGTCCGCCATAAGACCGGCCATCTGGCGTCGGAAGGTGGCCATGGGGACCTTCGAGGCTTCCTCTCGGCGCTGCTCGATAAGTTTGCGGAGGGCCGCAAGTCGTCCATGCCACAAGGTGATGGCCTCGCGGACTTCGAAGTCCAACGCACCGAACTTCTTGGTTCCTTCGGGCAGGATTCGCAGCTCGTGGAGCTGGCGGTAGCCTTCGGCGGCGTTGTGGACATCCTTCTGGTAGGCCAGGGTGGCCACCAGGATGGTCCAGGGTGAGCCCTTCTCCATGGAAATCGGGCGACCGCCTCGGAGCAGACGCCATGCATCCACCACCAGCATGCGTCGCAGGTCCTGCTCATCCTGGGGACCAAGGAGGCGCTTCCCCCAGAAGGGTTCAAGTGTGGCCATGAGCTCCAACCAAGCCGTTTTTCGGTGCTCCCGGGTCTGGATTTCCTGGGCCAACATTTTCTGGGCCTGGGGGCTCTGGCCCAGGGTTTCGCCGTCCTTGGGCTGCTCGGGTCTAGGGTAGACCAGGTCGAAGACCTTCCTTTCCAGACTGCGGCGCACATCCGCCCTCAGGGCCTGGATCAGCGGGTCGGGATCGTCCACCAGTTGCCAACTGTCCAAGTCCTCCAGGGCCTTGAGGCTCTGCGTGAACGTGTCGCCCTCCCGGCGAAGCCGCTCCTGGAGCCGGGCCTTGACCTTGTCCAGGGCGTAGCGCTGCAGGTCCTGCTTGATGACATCCAGGAACACCCGCACCACGGTCTCCTGCCAGTCTTCGGGAGTTCCCACCTTCGAGCTTTCAAGGCCCTTCGCATCCATGCCATCGGTGTCTTTTCCTTGCAAATCCTTGAGTTCCACTTCCTTCCTGGGCCGCGTCTGCGCCCCCAGATGTCCGGCCAGAAGCGACGCCAGGAACAGGGGAAGGAGGGTTCGGGGGGTGGGCATGGGGTCTCCGGGGATTAATTTAAAATATGATGCAACGTTTTTATTTATGTCAAGTCATTCTGGCAACCCTTCGACCCCACCCTCCCCATCCTCGACTTCCCCCGCAACCCTGCCGATGATGGAGCACCCCACCCCGGAGGCGGACCATGCATGGCAATGGCATCAGCACGGACACCCCCTTTCGTGAATTCGCTTCCGACAAGGGGGGTGGGCGTCCCGAAAACTACGGCTACCTTGGGGACCGGGAGCAGGTGGTGCTGGAGCGCCTCATCGACTTCCTGCGCACCACCGAAATCCGCAACTTGGGTTTCTTCCTGGGGGAGCACCACGCCGCGCTGGGGGGGAAGAATTTCGGCCACTGCCTCCTGATGAAATACCTGATCTTCGGAGGGCCGGGGGAGGTTCCCAATGTGGAGATCATCCTACCCAGCACCAAGATGCTGGGGTCGGCCTTCTACTTCACCTTCCTGGCCCACAACCGCGAGCTCCAGACCTTGTTGCGGGCGAAATACGACGCCAAGGGCTACGCCAAGGCGGACTACCTGGAGGTGCAGGAGGCTTTTCAGCGGGCCCTGATGCCCCGGGTCATCAAGGAGGAGCTGCTGGTGCTCCTCCAGAAGGCCCAGCACGAGTTCTACATCCTGCGCTCCAGTGGCTCCTGCGAGGACGGGAAACTGCCTTCGGCGGGGCTCTTCGACAGCCTGGTGTACTTCGACGACCGCCAGGGGCGCAGCCTGCACCAGCGGCTGAAGGTCTTCGAATCCGTGCTCAAGCAGGTCTGGGCCAGCCTCTTCAGCCCCCCGGCCATCAGCATGATGCTGCGCTGTGGCCTCAACCCCCTGTGCGAATCCATGTCCATCACCTTCCAGCCCGTGATCGGGGACTGGTTCGGCCCCTACTACTTCCCCTTGATCTCAGGGGTGGTGAAGAGCACCAACACCTGGCCCTGGGGACCCGAAATCAGTCGCGAGGACCCGGTGGGCCGCGTGGGGTTGGGCATGGGGACCTTCATGGTGGGGGAGAGCGGCAGCTACCCCGAGGGGGGACCCCGGGTGATTTCCTTCCCCCAGGACGGCTCCCTGGTGCAGATGGTGGGGGACTACCTTGATCCGGAGACCACCTACGCCACCGGAGGCAAACCCATCGCGCGCAACGATGCCCCGGACAATGGGCAGACGAAGATGGATGTGCTCATGGTGGAGGACGGAATTGGAGTGCTGCGCACGGTGGATCTCTACTTCGACCCCCGGCGCCGGGACAACGACCAGGGTCCCGCGGCCCATATCCCACCGATCCACCGGCGCTACATGGCCTCCCTGCGCCGGGTGACGGACTGGACCAGCGGACAGGCGGCCATGGTGGAGCTCTACGATGCCCTGGACCTGCCCCTGCAGATCCGGCGGGGGGATTTCTTCGACCTGGGCAAGCTGGTGCGTCGGGTGATGGACGACCTGCTGAGCGAAACTCGGCAGACCGTGAGCATGGAATTCGCGGTGCGCCCTGTGGTGAAGGAGGGGGTGGACGACCAGGGACGCCCCAGCTCCCGGGTGACCTTCGAATTCCACCTGCTCCAGGTGCGGCCCCAGGCCGCCCATTCCGCCGACCAGCCCACGCCCCTCACGCCCCTGGAGCCGGGCGTCCATGTCCTTCTGGCTTCGACCCATGCCGCCTTCGGCCACCTGGAGACCACCCTGGGGCAGGCCGTCTTCCTCAGCAATGAACTGATGGAATACCTGGGCAAGGCTCGGGTTCAGGCCTTCCTTCGGGAGCTGGATCGCACCCATCGAAGTGCCTATCTCCTGGTGGGGCCGGATGCGGAGGAGTTCGTGGTGGGCTCCAGCGGCTTCGAAAGCCTCTACAGCGGGCTCTCCCCGAGGGCCGTCATCTCCACCAAGACCCGCCTGGGCATTCGCAGCCTGGCGGGCTATTCCGGCAGCCACGCCGCGGACAACATCGAAAGGGCACCGGTCATCATCCAGGAGGCCGGCTGCCTGGAACCCGCCCTGGAGGCACGCCTGGAGGAGATGCTCGCCCGGGTGAAGCACCTGGGAGACCAGGTGCGCGCGGTCGACCTGTGCCTGGCGGGGCAGTACCGCGTGGAGCTGGATGGACTTTCGGGGCGGGGGCAGGTCTTCCTTCAGGAGGGGTGAGGGCGCATGGAGGGCGGAAGCCAGCCTTTCCCTTCCAACCACGCCACGATGTCGGGGCTGTCCATGCCCATGAATTCCGCCAGTCCCAGGGCCTTCGGGAACGTGATGGCGGTAGGGTCCATCATCAGGACGCCCTCCAAGTGGTCGCATGGCGCCGCCGTTACATCTTGACGCGAGGCTTGCCCCGGGAGGATAGTGGCCCTGCTTCCACTTTTGCGCACTGATGCCAAGGGGGTCCCCATGTTCGATCGCCGCAGTTTCCTCAAGACCAGCGCCGCCGGTCTGGCGGGGTTGGGGCTCGCCCCGGCCCTGGAGGCGGGGATCCAGGCTCCCAAGAAGGAGGCCAAGGAGACCAAGGCCCCCGGCAAGGTCCTGCGCCGCACCTTGGGCAAGACGGGGATCAAACTGCCCGTGGTGTCCATGGGGGTCATGAATGCCGACAACCCCGCCCTGGTGAAGGCGGCCTTGGACACGGGCTTCGTGCATTTCGACACCGCCCACGGCTACCAGCGGGGCCGCAACGAGGAGATGCTGGGCAATGTCTTCAAGGACGTGAAGCGGGATTCCATCGTGGTGGCCACCAAGGTGGTCTGGCCGGGCCAGGACCGCGCCACGGGGGTCTACTCCGATATCAAGCCCGAGGCCTTCACGGACCTCTTCCACACCAGCCTGAAGCGGCTCCAGTTCGACCATGTGGACGTGCTCTACCTCCATGCCGTGCAGAAGCGGGAATCCGCCCTCTTCGAGCCCATGCTGGAGATCCTCAAGAAGCTCAAGAAGGAAGGCAAGGTGCGCCACCTTGGCCTTTCCACCCACAGGAACGAGCCCGAGGTCATCCGCGCCGCCATTGAGAGCAAGGTCTTTGAGGTGGTGCTCACCTCCTACAACTTCAAGAAGGAAAACCAGCCCGAGATCACCAAGGCCGTGGCCGAGGCCGCCAAGGCGGGCCTGGGCATCGTGGCCATGAAGACCCAGGCGGGGGTCTTCTTCGACAAGGAGAAGACCAAGCCCATCAACATGCGGGCCGCCCTCAAATGGGCCCTCCAGGATGAGAACGTCTGTACGGCCATTCCCGGCTTCACCACCTTCGACCAGCTGGCGGATGATGCGGCGGTGCTCACGGACCTGCGCCTCACGGACGCGGAAAAGGCCTCCCTGGTGCTGCCCGCGGCCCCCAAGGTCACCGGGCTCTTCTGCCAGACCTGCGGGACCTGCCAGGGGCAGTGCCGCGCCGACCTGCCCGTTTCCCACCCCATCCCCGGCTACATGTATGCCCCGGGCTACCCCAACCC
>CAZPUI010000187.1:0-9023 GCA_964589695.1 uncultured Solibacteraceae bacterium
CCAGGCGAAGGTCCACGGCCTTCCAGACCGTTCCGAACCCGCCGGCCCCCAGGGGTTCCAGCAGCCGGTAGTGGGCCAGCTCGGTGCCGGCCATGGGCTCGGGATCGAGCGACGCTTGGGACAGGAGGGCGCCGGAGGTGGGCGCGTCACCTGGGGCGTTCAGGTCGCCAGTGGTGGGGAAATCAGCCTCGGGTGCCATCAAGGACTTCATCGGGTCCCGGGTGCATGGACTGTAGGTTCGTTGGGGTAGGGTGCTCCCCGCTGGGGATGAGTGGCTCCATGGGTGCTTTGGGTGCGCCGGTGCGCTGCCAGGGAGGAATTGGGAAGGTCCACGCAGTTGGATATACTGCCCCTTTGCCCTGGAGAGACCATGAAGCATGTACGCAATACCCTGCTCGGTGCGTTGGCGCTGACGCTGACCACCGGTGCCGCCCTGGCCCAAGCTCCCGTGAATGTGGCCTTCAAGGATGCCACCATGAAACTCGGCCTTCTGGCCCAGAGCCAGTACGAGGCCGTCGGTTCCACCGCCAAGGAAGGCTACACCCAGGGGCTGTTCCTGCGCCGCATCCGCCTCATGGTGGGGGGCACCATTGGCGACGACTTCGAGTATTTCTTCGAAACGGACAACCCCAACCTGGCCAAGGCCAATGCGGATGGCACGAAGAACAACGGCGGACTGATCATCCAGGATGCCTTCCTTACTTACAAGATCACCAAGAACATCAAGGTGGACATGGGCCTGATCCTGGTGCCCGGCAGCCACCACGGCACCCAAGGGGCCACGACCCTCCTGACCACGGACTACAGTCCCTATGCGTTCCTGCAGTCCGGCCCTCTTGGCAACACCAACGGCCGGGATGGCGGTGTGGTTTTGCGCGGCCTCCTGGGTGGCCTGGAATTCCGGGTCGGCGCCTTCCAGGGCAAGCGTGTGGCCACCACGACGGATCGGGTGGCCGGGAACAACGCCCTGCGCTTCGCCGCCCGGGCCCAGTACAACTTCTTCGATGCCGAGAACGGCCTCTTCCTGGGGGGTACCTACCTGGGCTCCAAGAAGATCCTGTCCATCGGCGTGGCCCACGACCGCCAGGACGACTACCAGTCCACGGCCCTGGATTTCTTCCTGGACATGCCCGTGGGCAACAACACCATCACGGCCCAGGTGAATGAGGTGAGCTGGGATGGGGGCACCTGGATCACCGCCCTGCCCAAGCAAAACACCCTGATGGCCGAGGCCGGGTTCCGCTTCGGGTCCCTCAAACTGTCCCCCATCGTGCGCCTGGATGCGCGTCGGCCCAGCAAGGTCACTTCGACCCTACTCGAGGAAACCCGTCTGGGTGCGGGTCTTGCCTACTGGTTCAAGGGCCACAACAGCAACCTGAAGGCCTTCTACCAGCGGGTGGAAACCAAGGGCCCCGCCTCCAGCGCAACACCCTCCAATCCCAACCCCTCCCACGTGACGAAGTCCTACAACCAGTTCAACGTCCAGTGGCAGGGTTTCTTCTTCTAGAACGGACCCCATCCAAGAAAGAACCCCGGCCCTGGCCGGGGTTCTTTCTTGGGGAAGGAACAGCCTTGTTGCGTGCGCAGTGCTGGGTACGGTTGTGGCCGCGGGTCAGATCCCCAGCACCTTCCGAAGATCCTCCATGCGGCGTCGGCTGATGGCGATGCGTCCGGTGTTCAGGATCAGTTCGTCCTCCCGGGTGACCTCCCGGACGGCCCGGAGGTTCACCAGGGCATTGCGGTGCACCCGCATGAAGCCATGGTCGGTGAGGCGCTCCTCCCAGTGGCCGAGGCTGCCATCCACGGGCAATCGGCCTTCCGGGGTCCAGGCTTGGCAATCGCCGAGATCCGCCACCAGGGCCTCCACCTCCTCGGGCAGCAGGAGCCGCGTGCCCTGGCGGCGCCGGACGGGGATGCGCAGCCAGGCCTTCTGGAGAGGGTCATCCTTGGGACGAATGCGTCCCAGGGCCTGGGACACACCCACTCGGGTGACGGGTTTGAGCAGGTAGTGCACGGCCCCCCCTGCGAAGGCCTCCAGGGTGTGCTGGGCGTAGGCGGTGACGAAGACCACGGCGGGGCGTGGCTCGGGCAGGAGGTGCATGAGCTCGGTGCCCTTGATGCCCGGCATCTCGATATCCAGGAAAACGGCATCGGGCTTCAGCGCATCTAGGACCCTCAAGGCCATCCGGCCGTTCTCCGCCTCTCCCACCACCTGGACTCCGGGCAACTCCCCCAACAATTCCACCAGGTGCTCCCGGGCCAGAGGCTCATCCTCCACCACCACGATGCGAATCATGGGTGCCTCCATGTGAAACTGGCCCTGAATCCTCCGGGGATGCCCATCAATTGGAGATCTTCGGGTCGGGCCAGCCTTTGGCGGAGGGTGGCCAGGGCTGTCCCCGTGCCGGGTTCCGCACCCAAACCCAGGCCCGTGTCCTCCACCGCAAGGGTCAGAGCGCGGTCTCCCAGGGGCCTGGCCTCGATGCGCAGGGTTCCCCCCGCCTCCTGGGGCGCAATGCCATGCTTGATGGCGTTTTCCACCAGCACCTGAAGGGCCAAGGGGGGAACCTCACGATCCTCCAGCTCCTCCGGGACATCCACCTCGATGCTCAGGCGCGATCCCAAGCGGTCCTGTTCGATGCCCAGGTAGGCTTCCACGAAAAGCAGCTCCTCGCGCAGGGGAATGGTGGTGCGCTCCGCCACCTCCACCACCTGTCTGAAGAGCTGGGCCAACCGCTCCGTGGTGGCCTCCGCCGCAGTGGGATCCCGCCGGATCTGGATGCGCAGGGTATTCAGGGTGTTGAAGATGAAGTGGGGCGCCAGTTTGGCGCGCAGGGCCTGGTCCTGGAGCACCTTCATGCGCTCCGCCAGTCGGCGGGCCTCCTCCCGGCGCCGTCCCAGTTTGTAGAAGGTGGGGGTGAGGATGAAGAAGAGCAGGATGAGGAGGGCGTTGTTTCCATCACCAAATCGGTCCATGGAAGCTGGGACCTGATCGATCCTCAATTTGTTTGCACCTTCATTCCATGCTTCCCTGAATCCCTGGGTCATTTCAGGAATCCTGGCGATCAGGCTCACGAGGGTGGCGGCCAAATGGGTGGTACGCAACCAACCACGCCAACCTTTGGCCATGTGATGGAGACCTTGGAAGAGCAGCCAAAGGCCCAGCAGGAGGGTAGGCAACAACAGCACCGCGGTGCCACATGCCAGGGGTGCGCCGTGCTGCGCCTCATCCACGAATAGGGCCTCCTTGGTGCTGAAGAGAACCTGAACCAGGGCCAAGGTCAGGCTCACCTTCGTCAAGTTCTTTTGCAGGGTCCACAGGGTGGGATCCCGGCTGAAGACCTCGCGGTCCGTGGGATCCATGGGGCAAAAGGAGAGGAAGTCCCGCACATACTGAACGGCCTCCTTGCCTGCGTCGCGTGCGAGATTCCAGAGCGTGAATTTGTCTTCAGTCATGGGTTCCTCCTGCACCCCACCCTAGGAAAGCGCGCGGGCCTCTGGGGGGTGAAAACCGCAGGCGGCATCCAGGGGCCTTGGGGGGTGCAACAGGGGTCATGAACGGAGGACATGCCCCAGGCTTGCACCGTTGCCGAACCACCGCTATCGGGCTTTTCAGGGGTTCACGGCACGGGCTGCCCTGCGTCACGATGACATTGGGTGCTTGGTCCCGGACTTCCGCGACCCGCACGTCCGGGGGACCCCCATGACCCAAGGTTGCATCGAATCCATCCATATCACGCCTACCGCCGAAGCCCCCATGCAGGGTGTGACGGAAGCCAGGGCCCTTCCGGGGGTGGGCCTCGAAGGCGACCGGTACGCCGCCCGCACGGGGAGTTTTTCGGGGAAACCCAAGCCGGGTCGCCAGATCACCCTCATCGAAGCAGAGGCCATCGAGGCCCTGGCGCTGGAGTTGGGCTTGGTCCTGGCGCCCGGGGAAACCCGGCGCAACCTGGTCACCCGGGGGGTGGCCCTCAACCACCTGGTGGGTCGAGAGTTCACCGTGGGCGAGGTGCGGCTGCGGGGCCACGAGCTCTGCGAACCCTGCAAGGATCTGGCGCGCATGACGGGCAAACCCGAGATTCTGCCCGCCCTCGTCCACCGCGGTGGGCTGCGGGCGGAGATCCTCACCGGGGGGATGATCCGCGTGGGGGATGGCCTGGTGACGAGCTAGAAAGGATGCCCATCCTGGGTACAGCCCTTCCAGGTCTTGTTCTCGCTCACAGGACCGAAGTTTTGCACCATGGCAACATTTGTATTTTCAAGAATTGAAACACGGAGAACACGGAGGGCACGGAGAAAGCACGGGGACCTCAAGGCAGGTGTAAAGGACTGTCTGACCCAGCAGCGTAGAGGGCGCTGATGATCGTGGCCATTTAGCCCGAGGCTTCCCGGCCTGCCCGCTTTCGCGGTTTCTAGAGTGGTGCCTCATACTCGACCCTGGAACCCCCCATGGCACTGATGCTCCTTCAGGTCCCACCCAACCCCTTCCTGCCCGCGTGGGATGGGCCCGAATTCCTGGGGCTCTACATGGTGGTTTTCCTGGTCCTCCATGCCGGGGGCTGGGCCCTGCGCGCATGGGTTCGGCGGGGCACGAACATGAGCATCGTGCTCGAGGATGACCCCTACCTGTGGGCCTACGTCCGTTCCGGGATTCGCGGTGTCCTGGAAACGGTGTTGTTTCGCCTGCAGACCATGGGTTTGGTGGGGATCCAAGAGGGGCGAATCCGCGCGAGACGACCTCAGGAAGCCTCTGGGCTTCACCCAGCGGAGCGGATCGTCCTGGACGCGTCCCGGGGTAACTCCTTTCCCAGCCTTTTGGGCACTGTGGAAGGCGCACTGGCCCTCCATTTTGCCCCCGCGGCCCACCGCCTCGAGCAGGGTGGATTGATTCTGGATTCCCAGAGTGTGAAGGTGCAGCGAATCTACCGCAATGTGACCGTCCTGGTGTTGTTGGGGCTGGCCTTGGCCCGCGTGGCGGGCGCCCTCCATGTGGGCCGAGCCAACATCGTGTTTTTGCTCATGGCCTCTATCCTTTCCATCCTTCGCGCTGCGACATTCTTGCGTCCCGCCACCAACACGGCCGTGGGCCAGGCCTTCCTGGAGGCCTCCCTGCAAAGCTTACGAGTACCTCCTCCGAAACCCGCGGCGGGCTCCCAAGCCCCTCCAACCCTTCGGACGATGGCTTTTGCAGCGGGGGGGTTTGAGGTCCTTCAGGGTACGAATCAGGCCGACTTCGGTCACAAACTGGGTCTTCGCGGGTACACGGACAGCAGCAGCTCCTCGGGTGATGGTTGTGATGTGGGTTGCGACGGTGGCTGCGGGGGTGGTTGCGGGGGCGGCTGCGGGGGCGGTTGTGGAGGTGGTTGTGGTGGATGAAGCCCGTGCGTCCCTGCTGGAGCAGGCGGAAGCCTGGATCCAAGGTCTGCCTCAGCCACCGAGGTTGGTGGCTGCCTATGGAAGTGTGTTGGGCCAGAGCTTTGATCCCACCCGGTCCGACCTCAACCTCCTGGTGGTGGTGGAGGCTTCAGTGGTTGCGATGCTCGCGGATGCGGTGCAGATGGCCAGGGCCCGCCGCCTCTCTGTGATGGTGCTCACCCCCACCGAACTCGAAAGGCTTCCGGAGCTTTTTCCTGTGAAGGTCCATGCCATCCAGCGGCATTACCAGGTGCTTCGGGGGGACGACACCCTGGCTTCCCTCACACCCACGTCCGAAGCCCTTGTGCGCCAGTGCCGATCGGACCTCCAGAATGTCGCCATGAAGGTGCGTCGGACCTTGCTGCAGGGCGCCCCCAGTCCCCAGGCTCTCCAGGAGGGGATCCGACGCTTCCTCCCCCAGGTGCGGGATGTCTTCCGCGTGCTCCACGAACAGGGAGGGGGTTCCCCTTTGGCCACCATGGCCGAGGTGCTGCAGGACATGGCCGTGCGGTGCGGTTTTGATCCAGCCGTGTGGTCTGAATGCGAGCGTCTTCGTGGCTCCGAGGTGCCTGCGTGGCCCGAGGCCCTGGAAACCACCCTACACCTAATGGAGGGTCTCGAAGGACTGCTCCGGCATCTCGAGTAGGGCTGATGCGTCGGCCCTGTTTTGGCGGCCCCTTCGTGATCCAGTGGCATCTCGATGACCGCTGCAATCTGTCCTGCACCCACTGCTACCGTCCTGAGGGCGGGATTCGACCTTCCACCGATGCCGCCCAGCGGCGGGCCATGCTGGAGGAATTCCTGACCTTCCTGGAGTCCCTGGGGCAACCAGGGCGGCTCCACCTGGCCGGAGGCGAGCCCCTTTTATTGCCAGACCTCTGCGATCTGGTGGAAAGGGCCAAGGCCCGGGGTGTGGGCTGTCGGGTGCTGTCCAACGGCACCCTGGTGACGGAGGACCTGGCCCGGGATCTGGCCCGGGTGGGGGTCCTGGGGGTGCAGGTGAGTCTGGAAGGCCGGGAGGCCACCCACGACGCCATTCGGGGGGCCGGTAGTTACCAGCGCGCCTTGGAGGGTGTTCGCAGCCTGCGCCAGGCTGGGGTGCAGGTCACCCTTTCCATGACCGTGCACCGTCAGAATGTGGGGGACCTCGAGGCCCTGTGGGGCGTGGCCTGTGCCGAGGCCGATCGGTTCTACGTCAGCCGCCTGGTCCCCGCGGGGCGCGCGGCCAGTCTCTCCACCCTGGACCGCAGGGCCTGGGGCAAGGTTCAGCGCCGTCTGCTGGGACTCCGTACCGAAGGAACGCCCGAGCTCGCCCTAAGGGATCCCACGTACCGGCCCCTGCACGCGGCGCCCTGGAAGGCCGCCCGGGCGCCCATCGTGGCGGGTTGTGCCGCGGGGTTCCAGACCCTCACCGTCGAATCCGATGGCACGATCATGCCCTGTCGCCGCATGAACCTCGCCCTCGGACGCATGGGGGAAGGCTCCCTCCTGGAACTCTGGAAGACCCATCCCCTGCTCCAGGCCCTGCGGGACAGGGATCGATTGAAGGGAGCCTGTGGGCGCTGCGCCTACCGTTGGGTGTGTGGTGGTTGCCGCGCCTTTCCTGCGGTTCTATCCGGGGACCCCCTCGGCGCCGATCCGCAGTGCCCCCATGGCACGATCCCGGGGCGCCTGCGTGTCCTTCGACGGCACACCCTGTCCGCGCTGCAGAACTGGCTGATGCGATAGCACGTGGGGGGTACCACAACTCTGCCATGAAAGGGGGAACTGCCTGCTCGCTACGTTTGCGATTTTCCCCCTTTGACCCCCACGAGGTGGGGCCTTCCTCCGAGCCTGACGCTGCACCCTTTCCCATACATGGGTATTTCGGTGTTTAAAATTGATGCCTGCGGCAGCAGTGGCACGATCATTGCCCGTTGAGTGGCTCCTGTCTTACCTGTTTTTAGCTCTTTGAAGAAGATTATTTGTCGTGGTGATTGGTTTTAATTTATACATTTTTTCATTGAATGTTATGAGCAAGGAGTTTCAATGCAATTCCGCACGAAGGGTTCTCATACCCGTTTTTCCACGCCGAGCGACAAGGAACCTTCATTTGGGTCAGGCGATGGCAACCTGACACAGGAGGTGCATTCTGCAACGTCTCTTGTGGCGCGTACGGCCTCTCAAGGGGAGGGTTTCGAGGACAGGGGGTGCCCCGCCGAGCACAGACCCTTCCCCCATGGTGCCGTTCTCGGAGTATGGGTCCCACCCCGCCCGAGGCTGCAGCTCGGTGAGGAGGACTGGGAGTGTCACGCGGATCCCTTTGCCATTTCCAGAAATGCGCCCGTCGCTTCTCCCTGGGGGGTCTGGACCCTTACCCTAGTTTCCTTTTCCGCATTGGTAATCATTGGGCTTTCCATTCCCTTGACCATACCCAAGGCCTGGTTCTCCCCCCGTCGAGAGGGTGTGAACAGCGTTGCAATCCAGCTGGAAGAGCCCGCCAAAGTACCCTTCCTCAGAGAGGATGGCCTTCAGCGAAATCCAGGAGGAGGGCATAAGAGCCCGCAGAAAGCGCCTGTTGCGACCCCGGGCATTGGGGGAATGGGCGACATCGACGCACTTCCCATGGTGAAGAACTACGCTGATACCGGGGAGTTTTCAACGCCGCTTCTTCCGTTGGCATCCGTGACGGCACTTGGAGGAGGACTCAACCCGAGGCTGGGGGTGGGTGGGGGGGCACCCTGGGGAGTCGCCTCAGGCGTTGGAGGAGGTAGGGGTGGGGGTGGACAGGTTCGCCGCCCTAATCCGTCAGTGTCAGTCGCGAACCTCATTCCTATTCGGATAGTGCATCCCCACTACTTCGTTGCAGAAGGATTCACGACACTGCCCGACTTCATTTTGAGGGTGCGGGTGACGGTTCAAATGGATGGCTCGACCACCAACGCTGAATTCACCGAGGGCGATCCGATGTATCGGGAAAAAGCAATTGAAGCTGCCCTTCAATGGCGATTTAAACCATTATTGGCGTGTGGTTTTAATGAGCCTCAGGTTGCTGGGCTCGTATTTCATTCCAGGTTGTTTAGAAAAAAATGAAATATATTATTATATTCTAGATGCAGTCAAAAGAGTCTTGACGCTGCTTTCGATCGCTGAGCACCCGCCCGCTGCGTTCATGAACGCCCGGCTGGACCATGGGCAGCACAACTTGACGGCCCGGAGGGACTGACCGCGGCGCTGGTGAGAGGATTCCCCCTCAGCGCCCTTCCCGTTTCAGGGGAAGGCTGGGGACCACGGGTTCCATGGGAAGCTTCAGGGCCAGGCCCTGGATGCGCGGGTCGAGGTTTCGCTGCAGGACCTCCAAGGCCGGGCGGCTTTGGTCCAGGCTCAGGTCATACTCCAACTCCCGACGCAGGCCTCCGGGGGTGCTGCGCTCCCGGAACCCCTTGACCTCCACCAGGTAGGTGCCCACCAGCACCCGTCGGCCCTTGGGCACATGGAGGATCCTTTCCAGTTCCAGCACCGTCCCCTCCGAGGGTGTGGGGCCAGGACAGAAACCCTGGAGCACATAGTCTCCGGGCTTGGCCTGGGCGATGTAGAGCACCTCCATCACGCGGTCCCGACCGGTGCCC
>CAZPUI010000188.1:0-8932 GCA_964589695.1 uncultured Solibacteraceae bacterium
TTTGTTTTGCAACCCAAATTATCAGTGTTGGAACCCGAACAAATTCGAAGCGGCTCCATCATGAGATCGCCCGATGCCCTTCCTTCATCGCGTATCCCGCCTGAGTGCCCTGGTCATCTCGTGCCGGGTCATTCAGGATGTGGAAAGCCCTCGTGCCTTGTGAACGACCGTTGTGATGGCCATAAGAAGGATTTCTCCAATGCCTCAACGTGCCAGAGCCCAGAGTCCCTTGATCCAAGAATGCATGCAAAGCCTCCGGCGGATCGTGAAGGCGCTTGAGAACTACTCACGTTCGGTGGAAAAACACTTCGACCTCACGGGTCCCCAACTATGGGCCTTGTGGGAGCTTGGGCACAGCGGCCCGATGGCCCTGAAGGATCTCGCTGCCCACATGCATCTGGAGTCCAGCACGGTGGTCGGGGTGGTGGACCGCCTCGTGGCCAAGGGCCTCCTGGTCCGAAAACCGGATCCCTCGGATCGCCGGAAGATCTCCCTGGAACCCACCACCCAGGGGATGGAGATCCTGGCGGCCGCACCCCACCCCGCCCAAGGGCACTTGCTGGCTGGACTCGAATCCCTGGAGCGCGAAACCGTCCTCAGCCTTCACCGAGCGCTCAAGACCCTTGAAACGGTGCTTGAAGCCGAGAAACTCGAAGCCCCCTTTTTTTTCTCTGAAAGGTAGTTCGCTCGAACCTATTGTCCTTTGGTGGATCCATGGACACCCGTTCTGATCCACATCCTGCAACCCGGGGTGCGACGTCCATGTCGCAGGCTTTCGTGAAGGTCGGGCCGCCTTCTCACCACGCGAGATTGCTCGCGGTGAGGAGGATTTGTGCACATAACTTCCCGTCTGTCGGTGGTACCCAGCCGTCTCCCTAGACCGGTCAACCAGGCACCTCATGAGGCCACGGAGGCCCGACGCGTTGCGTCAACGGAGGATCTCGGTTTGGGGTTCAAGGGGGGCCGCTTGCTTCAAGGTCCTTTCCTCGCCGGGTGCCGGCCATGATCCGCCGAATCCTTGTGGGTGTCGATTTTTCGGAGGCTTCCCGGGAAGCCCTGCTCCGCAGTGCGCGCTGGGCGGAGCGGCTGGATGTCCCCCTTGACGTCCTGCATGTGGTGCATCTCTCGGTGCCCATGATGGAGGAGGCCTACCCCGCCGTGCTGTGCGGTTCCCTTCGGGAGGAACTCATTCGAGGATCCCTGGAACAACTTCAGCTCTGGATCACGGGGCTGGGTCGAGCCACGGCCAGGGTTGTATCGGGTAGTCCCGCAGAGGAACTGGTGGCGGCCGCCGATGCGGAAACCTTGCTCGTGATTGGACAGGTCGGTCATTCCGCCCTGGAGCACCTGCTCTTTGGGTCCACGGCGGCCCGGGTGGTACGACATGCACCCTGCGATGTGCTTGTGGTACGTGCGGTGTCCGAAGCGCTACGAAAGAGGAGGGACCCGTGACTTACCGACTCCATGTTGTGGTCGAGCTCTCGACGTGGGCTGCCAGTGGGGCCACCTCCGAGGGGCTGGAAAAATTGGAGCAGCACTTGCAAGAACGGCCAGGCATCATGCTCACCCTGGTCACACGCGGGCCCTTCCACCCCGCCCTCAAGCATCTTTCCGCCCAGGGGCGAATCCATCCCCACCATTTCATTTCCGACGCGGGAACGGCCATTTTCCACCGTGACGGCCCGGAGGGTTGGCACGAGGATGCGGACTACCGCACCTGGGCTGAATCCCGATGGAGTGCCCACGCCCTCGAACGTTTTGTGGAGTGGGGTATCCCGCCTGGGATTCACCGGGTCATTGGGGAATATTCATCCCGCCACGTAATCCTCGAACTTGAACCACCGAAGGATGGCAACACTGCCCTAGCCGAAATCCAGGCCAGTGTCCTGAACGCGGGCCTGGAGGCCCAGGTGCTGCCGGTCGGATCCCTGTTCGAGATCGTGCCCAGGGGGGTCGATCGGGGCACTGCACTGGTGTTTCTTCACAACTCCGCGATGGAACCCCCACCCTTGATGGTGTGCGGGAGTACCGAACTGAACCTGAGGCTTTTCCGCCAGGCCGAATTCCCGGTGCTGATGGCGGACAGCCCCCTGGATTTCGAGACGCCTGGAATCCCGAGAGAAAGGATCTACCGAACCGCGAACGCCGGTCCCATGGGCGTCCTGGAGGCCCTCATACGCGCCGAATTCAATCTGCCCACCATTCCCAATCGGAGATGACCATGTCGGATCACACCAATTCCCGTTTTCGTCGATCACCGTTCCCTCCTGCTCAATCCACCTCCAATCAGGCCCGGATTGGGAGAACCCGGACCCGTGAAACCCCCCTTCGGATCAAGGTCTTCGGCGTCCAGATGGGTGGGCCATCGAAGGAATACATGCGCCAACATGCTGGATTCAAGCTTGGCAAGTTCGCGCTGCATATTCAGGCCGTGGACATTCGCATGAGGGACGAGAGTGGGCCCCATGGTGAACCCACCGTGGTGTGTGCGATGACCATCCTCCTGGACGTTGGAGTGGTCGCCATCGAGAAATCCGGCCCGGAAGCGCGGGCCGCGTTCAACCATGCGATTGACATGGCGGAACGGTCGGTCCGCAAAACCCGACAACGCCTCCGGACCCGGAGACGGCACCCTCGGCCCCTTTCCCTAGAAGAGGAGTAGCCATGTCTGACTTCTATCAAACCGGCGTCGTTGCAACGCTGCATCGTCTCGTCGGGGATGGCCACGAGCGTTTGGAACGGGAACTTTGCTCCTTTGCCGACCAGCGCCCCGTGGCGCTGGTCCTCCCGGCCCTCTACAGCGAATTCGAAACGCCCGCCCTCGCCCGAATCCTGGAGGACCTTCGCCACGTTCATTACTTGCGCCAGATCGTCTTCACCATCGCCGGTGCGGACGAAACGCAGTACCGCAGGGCGCGGGAAATGGCCTCCATCCTTCCCCAGGAGGTCACCTTCATCTGGAACAGTGGCCCCCGCATGCAGGCGCTCTACCAGGAACTCAAGGACCACAACCTTCCCGTGGGGGAGGACGGCAAGGGGCGCTCCTGCTGGATGGCCTACGGTTATGTGCTGGCCAGCCAGAAGAGCGACATCATCGCCCTCCACGACTGCGACATCGTGTCGTACGACCGGGAGTTGCTCGCCCGACTCTGCTACCCGGTGGCCAACCCCAACATCAACTTCGAGTTCTGCAAGGGCTATTACGCCCGGGTCACGGACCGCATGCATGGGCGCGTCACGCGGCTGCTGGTCACCCCCCTGATTCGCTCCCTTCTGAAGATCCTTGGTCACCTCCCGCTCCTGATGTTCCTGGACAGCTTCCGTTACCCCCTTGCGGGGGAGTTCTGCATGAAGGCCGACCTCGCCCGCGTGAACCGCATTCCAGGGGACTGGGGCCTGGAAGTCGGTGTGCTGGCGGAGGTGCACCGCAACTGTGCGGCCAAGCGGGTGTGCCAGTCCGAGCTGGCTGCCACCTACGAGCACAAGCACCAGGCGCTTTCAGCAGAGGATGTGGGCAAGGGTCTGATGAAGATGGCGGTGGACATCTGCAAGACGATGTTCCGCAACCTCTCCGCCGAAGGGGCCGTGTTGAATGCGGGCGTCTTCCGGACGCTGCAATCCACCTACATTCGCATCGCCGAGGACACCATCACCCGCTACCACGCGGATGCCCTTATCGATGGACTGCTCTTTGACCGCCACGGGGAGGAAGTGGCCGTGGAGGCTTTTGCACGGGCCCTGCGCTTGGCCAGCGAGGCCTACCTTGAAGACCCCCTCGGTCAGCCCCTGATCCCCAACTGGAACCGCATCACCGCAGCCTTGCCGGGCTTCCTGGACGAACTGCTTACCGAAGTTGAAGCCGACAACAAGGGAATATGAAAATGACGCCACCGCTTAGCCATTCCACGCGCATCCTCTTCACGGATCTGGATGCGACGCTGCTGGACGAGCAGACCTACGCCTTCGAGGCCGCGCGTCCCGCCATTGAGGCTTTGCAGATAGAGGGCATCCCCATCGTCTTCTGCACGAGCAAGACTTTTGCCGAATCGGTCGTGCTCCAGGAGACCATGGGCATTCGAGCTCCCCTGATCGTGGAGAACGGTGGAGCCATCTATTTCCGGCCGGGGCAGCTCGATCCTACGGGTCTGGACATCCTGAGGGTGGGGGATTGGCTGCGCGTCAGCCTTGGCGTCCCCTACCGTGCGCTCCTGGCACAGTTGGAGGCCATCAAGGAACTCACGGGCATCGAGATCCGGCACTTCGCCATGATGTCGCCGGAAGATATCGCTGACGAGTGCGGCCTTTCTATCGAAGCGGCGGAGCGCGCCAGGATGAGGGAATTCGACGAGCCCTTTCGCCTCCTCCCAGGGCGACCCGAGGACCTCGAACAGGTCACGCGCATGGTGGAAGGCGTTGGGTTGATGATCTCTCGTGGGGGCAGGTACCACCACCTGTCCGGGCGTTCGGACAAGGGCCGGGCGGTTAAGAAGGTTTGTGATTTTCTGCGAAAATCCCGCGGTCCCATTCAGTCCGTGGGGATTGGCGATAGCCCCAACGACCTGCCCATGCTGCAGGCCGTGGACATTCCCGTGGTGGTCATGCGGCACGGGGACATTCACGACCTCCAGCTCCAGGAGGGCGTTCCCGGCGCCCTCCTGGCCTTGGGTGTGGGGCCGGTCGGATGGAATGCCGCGGTGCTGGAACTGCTGTCCGACGGGAGGTGGTGATGGACCACGGTTGGGGTTTCTGGCACCTCTTCTGGCTGTTCCTCAACATCCTGATGTGGGTGGTCTGCCTAATGGGTGGGTGGATGCTGGTGCGTGAGATTCACCGGCAACTGCGTCCGCCACCCGAGCCGAGGCGCGATCCCCAGGCCGAAGCACCGCGAGGCGGATCTTGATTCCCGAGGGATCCCTCCCGACAGGCCTGTGGGATGAAGTGGCGGCATTGGGCTCCGTCGACCTTGTCGTCGGCATCCCGAGCTTCAACAATGTGCGCACCCTGCCTCACGTGGTGGAGGCTGTGCAGGCAGGCTTGACGAAGCATTTCCCTGGGCTCAAGGCGGTGGTGATCAACTCGGATGGAGGCTCCACGGATGGAAGCCAGGACGCCGTTCGGGCGGTGACTCCAGCCGCGTCCTGCACGCTCCGCACGGCCCATCCGGTCCATCCCATCCATCGCATCGTCACGCCCTATCACGGTATTCCAGGCAAAGGCAGCGCCCTGCGGACGGTGTTCCAAGCCGCCACCCTGCTGCAAGCCAAGGCCTGCGCGGTGGTGGACGCCGACCTGCGGAGCATCGAACCCGCGTGGATGGACCTGCTTCTCGCGCCGGTGCTGCGGAAGGGCTACGACTTCGTCGCGCCCATATACATGCGTCACAAATACGACGGCACGATCACCAACAGCATCGTCTATCCCCTGACCCGGTCCCTCTACGGCCAGCGGGTGCGCCAGCCCATCGGCGGAGATTTCGGATGCTCGGGACGCTTGGCGCGGCACTACCTGGAGCAGGACGTCTGGGAAACGGAAGTGGCGCGCTTCGGCATCGATGCGTGGAGGACCACCACGGCCATCACCGATGGGTTCAAGGTCTGCCAGGCCTTCCTGGGGGCCAAGGTCCACGATGCCAAGGACCCCGCCCTGGACCTCTCCCTTATGCTCCGGCAGGTGGTCGGTGCCATCTTCACCCTCATGGAGACTCGGGAGGACGGCTGGAAGGGCGTCCGCGGCTCCAAGCCTGTGCCACTGTTCGGCCCGGGACAGGCGGTGGGCCTGGAGCCGATCCGCGTGGATCCCGACCGCATGGTGCGCATCTTCCGCACGGGACTCCGCGACCTCGATGCGGTATGGGGGCAGATCCTGCGGCCGGATGTCGGCTCATCTCTGGCCGCCCTGGCAGATGGCAGCGCGGGGGCCTTCCGGTTCCCCCCCGATCTCTGGATCCGGGCCATCCATGATTTCGCCGTGGCCTTCCATCAGCGGACGATCGACCGTGATCACCTTCTTCAGGCCCTGACACCGCTGTACCTCGGACGCGTGGCTTCATTCGTGAGGGAGACGGAGGATGCTTCGGCGGATGACGTCGAATTGGTGCACGAACAGATGTGCCTGCGCTTCGAGGCCCTCAAGCCAGAGCTGGTTCAACGCTGGAATGCACACGGGAGGACGCCATGAAAGACGCCATCTTTGAAAGCCTCGCCAAGGTCTGGGGCAGCTTCAGTGGCAAGATGCTGCACCTCCTTCCACGTATCCTGGCGGCCCTCGTGGTGGTCATCGCGGGCTGGCTGTTGGCAGTCCTCATCCGCGCAGGACTCCAGCGCGGCCTGAGGCTCGCCCATTTCGATAAGCGGTGCGATCGGTCCGGATTGAGCCTGCTGCTGCGTCGCGCCGAAGTGCGTTGGACGCCAACGGAGGTGGTTGGGAGACTGACCTACTGGGCCATCCTGCTCTCGGCGGCCATCTTCTCCCTCAGTGCCCTGGAGATGCCCGTGCTGGACCGTATGGTGGAGGCCTTCTTCCTCTACCTTCCCAAGACCTTCGTGGCCTTGGGCATCCTGGCGCTTGGCTTCCTGCTCTCCAATTTCCTCTCGCGTGCTGCACTGCTGCTCGCGGTCAACGAGGAACTGCCCGCGCCCAAGGTCCTTGGAGGTACGGTGCGCCTGCTGGTAAACGGCCTGGCCTTCGCCATGGCCATGGAACAGCTCGGGATCGCAAGGAACACCGTCACCGTCGCCTTCGCCATTGCCTTCGGTGCCCTGATGCTGGGACTGGCCCTGGCCTTCGGCTTGGGAGGGAAGGATCTCGCCAGGGACTTCCTGGCGCGCCGCATCAAGGCTCGGGAATCGGCAGAAGCGGAAGAGCTTCGCCACCTCTGATGGAAGCGCATGGCTAACGGGAGGATCGTGTGGGTGTCCTGGATCAAGTTCTGTTGGCGGGTTACCTGGGGGGCGTGCTCTTGCTCTCCTGGGCCATCGCCCGTCGCCAGAAAAATGGTAACGACTACTTCCTTGCGGGGAGGCGCATGGGAGGAGGGCTGCTGGCGGCCTCCGTGCTTGCCAACCAGGTCAGTGCCGTGAGCCTGGTGGGGGCGCCCGCCTTCGTGGCGCTTCGGGCGGGAGGCGGCCTGACGTGGCTCCAATACGAACTGGCCCTCCCCCTGGCCATGTTGGCCCTGATGGGCGTGCTGCTCCCCCTGCTGAGGCGCGTCTCGGGTTCGTCCATCTATGCCTTCGCCGAGGCGCGGTTCGGTCCTGGCACCCGAAAGGCCCTTGCCAGCATCTTTCTGCTCTCCCGCGGGCTTTCCCTGGGAGTGATCCTGTACGCCTCGGCTCTGGTGGTGGCCATGGCCACGGGTTGCTCGGTGGATGCTGCCCTGCTCGCCATCGGGCTTTTTTCCGTGGCCTACACCAGCCTGGGAGGTATCGCCGCAGACATCTGGAGCGACGTGCTCCAGTTGATCGTGCTCTGGACGGGCACCGTGGCGGCGGCCGTCTACCTACTTTGGCGACACGGGTGGGGCCTGATCGCAGCCATTCCCCCGGAACGGGTGACGGCCTTGGATCTCCATGCCTGGGGCCTCGCCGATGCTCAGCCCTTCGGGTTGTGGCCCATGCTCTTCGGCGGGTTCTTTCTCTACCTGTCCTACTACGGATGCGATCAGAGCCAAGCTCAGCGACTGCTTGCTGCGAAGAGTGACGGAGCCGCCCAGCGCGTCTTGCTGTTCAATGGCCTCTTTCGGTTTCCACTGGTGCTCAGCTACTGTCTTTTCGGCCTGTTGCTGGCGGGGCTCCTTCGCGTGGATCCGCCCTTTGCGGCCTCCCTGGCGGGCAAGCCCATCGACAGCCTGGTGCCCACCTTCATGGCCACCTACCTGCCCACGGGCTTGCGCGGGCTGATGATGGCCGCCCTCCTGGCTGCGGCCATGTCCTCCATCGATTCCGCCCTGAATTCGCTGGCCGCCGTCACCCTGGAGGATCTCTTGGGGCAACCACCCGAACGACAGTCCGTGTGGACGGGCCGGGGCGTGTCCCTTGCTTGGGGGCTATTCGCCGTGGTTTCCGGACTGTTCTTCGCCCGCGCAGGGAAGGGTGTGCTGGAACTCGTCAACCAAATTGGATCCCTCTTCTACGGCCCGGTCCTGGCGGTCTTTGTCCTGGGGGCCATCGCGCCCAAGGTGAATGGCAAGTCCGCCCTCATGGGTTTGGCGGCTGGGCTTTGCGCCAACCTCGCCTTGGCCCATCTGGCGCCGGGTCTCTCCTGGCTCTGGTGGAACCCTGCCGGGGTCCTGATGGCGATGGGGGTCGCCCTGGTCCACAGCCGTTCTTGGACCATGTGGCCGAACCTGGGTTGGCCCCGCCAGGAGACCCGCCTGCTGATGGGCGCCTTTGTGTTGATGCTTTCGTTGTTGGCTGTTTTCTCGGAATAAGGAGTTGGACCCATGCCGTGCTTGCGCGTTCTGGCCATGGTCATGGCGGGCGGAGTGGGATCCCGCTTGCATCCGTTGACCGCAAATCGATCCAAACCCGCCGTCCCCCTCGGGGGGCGCTACCGCATCGTGGATTTCGTCCTGAGCAACCTGCTCAACTCCGGGATCCACGCCATCTACCTGTTGGTGCAGTACAAGAGCCAGGGGCTGATCGATCATGTGGAAGCCGCCTGGTCGCTTTCCAGTGCCATCCCGGACCAGTTCGTGCGCGTGGTCCCACCGCAGATGCATGAGGGGCCGGAGTGGTACCAAGGGACGGCGGATGCGGTGTTCCAGAACCTGAATCTCATCGAGCGCCAAGCGCCGGATGTGGTGGCGGTCTTCGGCGCGGACCACATCTACCGCATGGACGTTCGTCAGATGCTCGCCTTCCATCATGCTGCGAATGCCGACGTCACCCTCTCCGCCCTACCTGTGCCGATCGAACAGGCATCCGCGTTCGGG
>CAZPUI010000189.1:0-8875 GCA_964589695.1 uncultured Solibacteraceae bacterium
CATGCGTCCTCCGCTGGCCCTTCCGGCGCGCCCACCGTGATTCAAATCCCTCCGCCGGCAGCTATGGAAAGGGCCCCGTGAGGGGCCCTGTGAATCTGGAGCCAGGGTCGGGATTTCGGTGCCCGCCGCACGGTTGGCTGCGCCCGGGCCTCCCGCTGCGCGGGACCGCTGCGGACGCATGCGTCCTCCGCTGGCCCTTCCGGCGCGCCCACCGTGATTCAAATCCCTCCGCCGGCAGCTATGGAAAGGGCCCCGTGAGGGGCCCTGTGAATCTGGAGCCAGGGTCGGGATTTCGGTGCCCGCCGCACGGTTGGCTGCGCCCGGGCCTCCCGCTGCGCGGGACCGCTGCGGACGCATGCGTCCTCCGCTGGCCCTTCCGGCGCGCCCACCGTGATTCAAATCCCTCCGCTGGCAGCTATGGAAAGGGCCCCGTGAGGGGCCCTGTGAATCTGGAGCCAGCGGAGGGATTTGAACCCCCGACCCTCGGTTTACGAAACCGATGCTCTGCCCCTGAGCTACGCTGGCGGGAAGGGCTAGGTTACCAGGGGGGACGGGGATACTCAAGGGACCCTCGCAGTCGGCAGGGCTGGGTCCTTCTGGATTGGGTGAAGCCGGGATGTGCCTTTGTCGGGTCCGTGGTAGCGTCGTTCTCGAAACCCTACTGGAGCGCCCATGGTTGCCTCGTGCAAGAAGGTCTTCGTGCTGGATACCAACGTCCTGCTGCACGATCCCCGCGCCATCTTCCATTTCCAGGAACACGACATCGTGATCCCGATCGTGGTGATCGAGGAGATGGACACCTTCAAGAAGGACCAAACGGAAATTGGGCGCAATGCGCGGTCCATTTCCCGACAGTTGGACAAGCTGCGCCAGCAGGGCAGCCTGCTGGAGGGGGTCATCCTGGAGGGTGGGGGCCTGCTGAAGGTGGACATGAACATCTACAGCGGCGAGACGGGCTTTGCCACCCTGGACCACCACAAGGCCGACAACCAGATCCTGGCCTGTGCCTTCGGATTGCTGAAGTCGCGCAAGGAGAAGGTGGTCCTGGTCACCAAGGACACCAACCTTCGGATCAAGGCCGATGCCGTGGGGCTCATGGCGGATGACTACACGACGGATCGCATCGAGATGGATGATCTGTACACTGGGGCTCGACAACTCACCGTGGAGTCCGTGGCCATCGAAATGATGTACGACGGCGGACTGGTCCCTCCGGAGGAGGAGGGACTCTATCCCAACCAGTTCATCACCTTGGTGGATCGGGACAACGACACCCATACCGCAGTGGGACGCTACCTGAAGCCGGAGGGGCGCATCCGGCCCTTGCGCCGCCTGGAGAATCCACCCTGGGGCATCAAACCGCGGAACCGAGAGCAGCAATTTGCTCTGGAACTGCTCCTGGATGATTCCATTCAGGTCGTCACCCTCCTCGGCAAGGCTGGAACTGGAAAGACCCTCCTGGCCATCGCCGCAGGCCTTGCGCAGGTGGTGGATGACGAACGCTACAACCGTCTCCTGGTGAGTCGTCCCGTCATGCCCATGGGGCGTGATCTGGGGTTCCTTCCAGGTGATGTAAATGAAAAACTCAAGCCTTACATGCAACCCATCTACGACAACCTGGACTACATCATCAGCGCCAACCTGGAACAGCGACGGCGGAACAGCATGACAGTATCCCAGCTGGAAGAAGGGGGGTACGTGAGTGTCGAGCCCCTCACTTACATCCGAGGGCGCAGCATCCCGAACCAGTACATCATTGTCGACGAAGCCCAGAACCTTACCCCCCATGAGGTCAAGACGATCCTCACCCGGGCCGGGGATGGCACCAAGATCGTGCTGACGGGTGATCCCTACCAGATCGATAATCCTTATGTGGATAGCAGCACCAATGGATTGAGCTATCTGGCCGAGCATTTCAAAGGCCTTGATCTGGCCGGGCACGTGACCCTGTTGAAGGGCGAGCGTTCCAAGCTGGCGGAGATGGCCAGCAACCTACTCTAGGAGGCGCCATGAACGATGGAAGCTGGGAAGGCGGCGGAGGAACTCCCCCGAGACAGGGCTGGCCCACCTGGGCCAAGGTCCTTTTGGGGTGTGGGGCAGGGTGCGTCCTTCTGCTGGTCGTACTCACCGCATCCTGCGTCTACCTTGGCAAGTGGATCTCCAAGAACCCCGAGGCCTTTGAAGAGAAGGTCTCAGGCTTCGTCCAGGACATGGCCAAGGAGGATTGGGGTCGTTTCCGGGGGGCTATTGAGCAGCTCCGAACGGAGGAAGGTACCAAGGCCCTCTATCAGCAGAATCCAAGCCTCAAGGAGGCATATCCGACCCTCGAGGATTTCCAGAAGGCCGCACGGCAGTGGCGCCCGATGCTGGAACCCGTGCCCGAGAAGGTCCCCGACCTCAGGGGTCACAACTTCCACCTCAACAACAATTTCGGTTCGAAGGTGATCGGGTACACCGATGCCAAGGGGCATCGTGTGCGCATGACCTTTGGAAGTGATGGCATCCGAGACTTTTCCGTCAGGAAAGAGCTGCCCAGGGATCATGAACCCAAACCGGATTCCGAGGAGAAAAAATGAACGAGACTTGGAATAACCCTGCACCCGAACCTCGCAAGGGCATGCCCACCTGGGCCAAAGTGCTCCTTGGGTGCGGCATCGTCGCCGTGCTGGCCGTGGCTGGCTGCACCGCGCTGGTGGCCTGGGGCTGTTCAAAGGGAATGACCTACATCCAGGACCAGCTTCGCGAGCCCTACCAGGTTCTCGTGAAGGAACTTGGGGCTGCGACCACGGCCGAAGGGATGGCTGCCATGTACAAGGCACACCCAGAACTGGCCCGCAAGTTCGCTTCCGAAGCGGCCTTCACGGAGGAGTTGAAGCGCATTCAGGAGAAGGTCGGACCCCTTCCGGAGACCCTTCCGGACATGTTCAGTCTGCTCAAGGAAGAGCGGTTGAAGATGGACGTCAAGAACCACAACGGGGTTCAAACCTATAACTTGAAGTACAGGAACCCCGGAAAGAGCTGGCTGGTGATCATCTGGGAAGGGAAAACCCTCGTGGATCTGCGCATCGAGGAGTGATGCAGGCCTACGCCACCGCGGTCCGTCTGGATGAATGGGGGCATTTGGGCCAAACTGCTCTCATGCATCACGTTGAAACCTTCCTCTGCATCGACAGCAACGGGCTCGGGTGCCCCGCACGCACCCGTGGAGGTTGGTCATGACGCTCTGGGCGCTCCAGGATCTCTTCCGCCGACATCGTGAACGGGCCACGGGCCTCTGGAAGCTGGGGACAGAGGGCACCCGTACCCTCTTCCTGGAGGCGGGCGATATTGTATTCGGCGCCAGCAACCGTCCCCAGGATCGGCTCACCTCCATCCTCGTCGAGCGAGGCAAGCTGACCCAGGTCCAGCTGGACTATGTGATGGCCAACCTGAAACCAGGCCTCAGCATTGGGCGCAACCTCATCGATATGGGGTACATCACCCAGCGCGACCTGCTGGAGGTGGCCAGGCTTCAGGTGGAGCGCGTGGTCTACGGTGCCTTGGCCCAGATCGATGATCAACCCGTGTTCGAGGGCAAGGAGTTGGATGCCAACACCGTGAGGCTTCCCTTCGACACCCCTCAGCTCCTTCTGAATGGCGTGTTGGAGATCCAGGATCGGGAAGGCCTTCTTGACCTCCTGGGCCCCCTGAACCAGGTCGTGCTGCTGGAGGGGCGAAGGCACTTGGAACTGACCTTGCCCCCGGATCTCTCCAAACTGCCCCCCTTGTTGGATGGGACCCATACCCTATTGGAGATCAGCCGGGAGGCCCCCGCAGAACCCCTCCGGGTGGGCTGTTTTGCGCTGTTTTTGAGGGAGATGGGGTGGGCCCGCCTTCATGAGCTGCCCCCCCTGGACAGGAACGCCCTGGACATGGCTTTGGAGCCTGAATCCGAGCCCCTGGTCTTTGCCCTTCCCGAACCTTCCGAACCCGAAGCACCTTCTCTCTTTGCCACCATCCAGGCGGCGGAGCGCCCCACCACCAATTTGGAACATCTGAAGGCTGCCTTCGACAGCTTGGAACCTCTCCCGGATCCACCTCAGGTGCCCGAAATTCAGGAAGCGCCGCCCTTGCCCACGGTGCCCGAGGCCTTCAATCCAGAAGCCACGTTCGCACCCACCTTGGCCCCCATCCAGGCTGAGACCGGGCAAGCGATTCTGCTGACGCCCTCGGTGCCCCTGCCGGAGCTTCCAGAGGCCTGGCGTGAACCCTCCGTCAAGCTTCAGCCCGAATTCCCGCTGGAAGAAGAACCCCCAGCCAGGGCATCGGTCCCCGTGCCATCCAGGAAATCCTGGCCGATGATCGCGGGTGCGCTTCTCCTGGTAGGGCTCGGCATGGGCGCATGGTTCTGGTTCGCCCGCGGGAAGGAAAGGTCGAAGCCCCCTGAACCGCTGCCGCCCCAGTCCACTCCTGCGGCCATTTCTCCCACGACCACGCCGGCACCCAAGCCCTCAGAGTCCGTCCAGACACCTGCCGTCGAACCTGCCCCAGCGGTGTCGGCTCCCCCTGCGGAAACCCCGCCCGCGCGCCCTGGGGAATCCGCGAAACCCAAGGAGATCGTGAAGCCCAAGGAGACCGCGAAGCCCAAGGCACCCGAATCGAGTCTGACGGCCATTCGGCGTGGGGATATGGAGGCCGCGCTCAAGCTAGGGGAGGCCGTGGCGGCCAAGCCAGGTGAGGCGTGGGCCATCCGTCTGGTGATCGCAGCGCTGGTGGAGACGGTCCAATCCGCTCCGGGCTTTTTCAAGGACAAGGAGCCTGATCTCTTCATCCTGCCGTTCCGCATGCGAGATGGGCGACGCACCTACCAGGTACTCCTGGGGCCACTCCCGAACCGAGCCGCGGCAGAGCGCGCCTTGAAGGACTTGCCGGCGGAGTTCCGGGCCGGGAAGAACCGACCTGTGCTTTTCAAGCTGGGGGATATTCCCCGAAAGCAGTAGTTATACATTATTTTACGGATTCTCTCGGGCTGAAGAGGTGGCTTGGCGGGGGTCTGGCTTTACATTCTGTCAGTATTTGATACCCTGGGAAGGCGGTCTTCTTGGGATAAGAGCCGCACGCATTCCGGAGCCCCATGGTCTTTTCCACCCCTGCCCCTCAGAACTGGAGTCGCGCGTTCACCGTGTGGGTAGGTGACCTTCGGGTGGCCTTCGAGCGGCAGTCGGTGTGCAGGGTGATCACGGGAGGATTCCTACGGCAGGTGAGGCGCAGCCTTCGGCACCACACCCTTGCGGTGGCGGGAGTCTTCTGTCTCCATTGCACCCACCCTGGTCCTCTTCTTTCCCTTGCCTGGGGATTCGAAGTGCCTTCCATCCTTGGGGTCATGGAGCTGGAAGGGCTTTCGGAGCAAGGCTCCGCATCCTGGTACGGTCTGGGGGACGGATTCGACGATAACACCACCGCCAGCGGTGAGGCCGTGGACTCCCAGCGACTCACCTGCGCCCACCGCAGCCTGCCTTTCGGAACGGTCCTCAGGGTCGAGAATCTGCACACTGGGCAGTGGGCATACCTTCGCGTGAACGATCGGGGACCCTACACCCGTGGTCGCGTCCTCGACGTCAGTCACAAGGCCGCCGAGATGCTCGGCTTTCAGGCATCGGGTGTGGCTCAGGTGCGTCTCACGGTCATGAACCCCATGGGGCGCTCCACCCTACCGTCCCCCACACCCATGGGGCCCTGGCCCTGGGAAGGCTTTGGGGCCGAGACCTTGGGAGCGGCAAAGGCCTTGGATCTGGGAATTGGCAGCACACCCACGAAGGCCCGGGGGGGCTGGGTGGAAGGGGTTGTGCCACGCATGGCACCCCGAAGGCATATGGCGGATCATGGTTCCAAGCCCGAGGACGGATCCACCCATGACGTTGCCCCCTTCATCCGCCGAGATCCCTGAGGTCCCTGTCTACCTGGTCATCCCGGGAGGAGGGAAGGGCGTGCGCATGGGGGGCACGGTCCCCAAGCAATTCCAGCCCTTTCGTGGACATCCGCTCCTCTTCGCCACCCTCCAGGCCTTCCTCCAGCCAGGCATGCCTGCCCTGGCGGGGGTGGCCCTGGCGGTGCCCATGGATCGAAGGGAGGAGGTCGCCACCTGGGCCTTTCCGGTGCCAGTCTGGGTGACGGAGGGCGGACAAAGTCGCCAGGAATCCGTGGCCAGAGCCTTGGCCTGCCTGCCCGGAGCGCCGGAGACTCCGGTGCTCATCCACGATGCCGTGCGCCCCAACCCTCCCGTTGCGCCCATTCGGGCCGCCCTCGCGGCCCTCGCGTCCTGGGATGGGGCGGTGTTGGCCGAAGCATCCACCGACACGCTGAAGCAGGTGGATTCGCAGGGACGCATCTTGGCGACCATTCCCAGGGATGAAGTCTTTCGAGCTCAGACGCCCCAGGTGGCCCGTCTCGGGCTCTGGCGAGAGGCATTCCAGTGGGCTGAACACCATGGATTCCAGGGCACCGATGACCTCAGTCTCCTGGAAGCCATGGGCTGCAGGGTGTGTGTGATTCCCTCACCCCCCAGCAATCTCAAGATCACCACCCCCGAGGATTGGGCAAGGGCCGAGGTCTTGCCGCGCCTGTGGTAGGAGTCACCCCAGGTCGATGGCTGGGATATTGCGCTAAGGCTTGATATCCCAATGATTGCTTGTTGGCCCGGAATGTGCTTATACCGGCCTCCCAGAGGCGCCCATGCCACGAGCCCTTTCACCCCAGACCCTTCAGCGTCCCGTCACTGTCACGGGCCATGGCCTGCACAGCAACCGGCCCTGTTCGGTGACCCTGCGTCCCAGCTCCACCGCCCTGGGGCTGCGTTTTGTGCACACGCCCACCGGAACGGTGATTCCAGCATCCGCCGACTTCGTGGGTGACCTGAGTCTGGCCACCACCTTGGTCAAGGGCGAGGTTCGACTGGGCACCATCGAACACCTCCTGTCCGCCCTTGCTGGCTTGGAGGTGGAGCATCTGCAGATCGAGGTGGACGGTCCCGAACTCCCTATCCTGGACGGGAGTTCACTGCCCTGGGTGACGGCCATTCTCGAGGCCGGGCTTCAGGCCCTCCCAGGCAAGCGACGTTTCATCAAGGTGCTCCGAACCGTGGAAGTCAAGGCGCCCGGCAAGTCCATTCGCATCTCCCCCCATTCCGATTTCCGGGTGCGCTACGCCATTGAATTCAACCACCCTGCCATCGGAAAGCAGGCCCGGGAACTCACCATGACCCCCGAAAAGTACCAGCAAGAACTGGCCTCGGCCCGCACCTTCTGCATGGAAACGGATATTGAAGCCATGCGATCCATGGGGTTGGCCCTGGGGGGAAGCCTGGACAATGCGGTGGTGTTTGGGGCCCAGGGGCCACTGAACGAGGCGCTGCGGTACGAGGACGAAGCGGTGCGGCACAAGATGCTGGATCTGGTGGGGGATCTCGCCCTTCTGGGGGCCCCGCTCCAGGGTCTGGTGGATGCCCACGCCGCGGGTCATGCCCTTCACGTGGCCTTGGTAAAGGCCTTGAAGGCCGATCGTGATGCGTGGACCTGGGCGGAGGCGGGGGCGCGTTCCTCCCGGTCCGTGTTCTTTCCCCAGCGCCTTTCGGCCCAGCCTGCCTGAAGCATGGTTCCCACCACGGTGCTGCGACCCGTTGAACTCCACCAGCGGTTGGGAGCCCCCGAGGGAGGGGCCCTGTTCGTCCCTTCAGAAACCCATGTGGCCGAGTGGCTGAGGGGCCAGGGGCCCCTCCATGTCTGGCCTCCAAGCAGTGCTGGCACCCTTGGGGCGGAGCCTCTCGAGACCCTTGACCGGGTTCATGGGCTCAAGGGCCACCTGTGGCTCGACCTTCGCCAGGGGTGGCCTCCGGGGTTGTGGGAGCTTGTGGAGGCTTCGGTGTCCTGGACCTCCCTGAAGCTGATTCTCCGGGGGGATGAAGGGGCAGGGGAGGGCCAGACGGCCCGTTTGGGACCCACCCTTTCCCCGAACGTCATGCTCCTTCGCCAGGAAGAACCTTGCCTGGTGGTGGGTGACCCGGACTGGATCCGTGGGTTGGGACCCGGCGTGGTGGGGCAGGTCCAGTTCCACGCAGGCCAGGGGGCTTTGCTGGCCCTGGATGTGGACGGTGTGCTCATCGATTGCGGCCGAAGTTTTCATGAGGCCGTGGCTCGGGCCTTGGCGGACGTGCTCCCTGACCTGGCCTGGGACGATGCGCATTTTGATGGGTTCAAGCGACTCGGCGGTTTCAACAACGATTTTCGGCTTGCCGCGGCTGCGTGGGCCTTGGGGGAGCGAGGCCAAATGGGGCGCCTCTGGACCAACCGGGGAGAGGGGTTTTCGGATGTGGAGGCACGCATCCAGGAACTCGAACCTCGAATTCAAGTCAACGTGCAGCGCCACTATGGACTCACCCGCACCCTGGAGCGACCCACGGTGACCCTGGACACCCTGCGACAGGTCCCCGCGGGGCTGGCCATCCTCACGGGTCGACCTCCGGATGAACTGGAGCTGGCCTTCCAGGTCCTGGGCTTCCGGATTCCCGCGGTATGCGATCAGGCACCCTTCCTTCGCAAGCCCGAACCTGCGGGCCTGCTTCAGCTGGCCGATGCCTTCCAGGCTCGAGCCATCATGTTCGTGGGGGATACCCGGGATGATGCCCTCTGTTTGCGAAGGGCCCGGGCCCTGAGGCCTGAACTCTCCTGGTCCTTCCTTGGGGTCGGGCCCGATCGGGGGCGGTTTCTGGAATCTGGCGATTTTGAGGGTGCAACCCTGGTCGAGTCGCTTCCGCGCTTGAGGGAGTGGGTGCAGGGCGCGGATAATCCCTAAAGTGAAACTCCCAATCCGCAAGAAGTCCTTGATCCATCAGGCAACGGGG
>CAZPUI010000190.1:0-5739 GCA_964589695.1 uncultured Solibacteraceae bacterium
GGGCCGCCACGCGCTGGTCCGCGGGTTGCGGGGGTTCCAGGTGGATCCCCTCTGGTACGCCCTTGGGGTTGGCGGGGATGCTGCCGAAGTACTGCTCCATCAAGGGGATGGCTTTATCCGCCTGGAAATCACCCACCAGGATGGCCGTGAGGTTGTTGGGGGCATAGAACGTGGCGAACATCTCCTTGGCCTGTTCCCGGGTCACCTGGCTGATGTCGCTGGGCCAGCCGATGACCTGCCAGTGGTAGGGGCTGGCCATCCAGGTCATGGCGTTGAAGGCCTCGCCAAGGGTGCCATCGGGGCGGGACTCCAGGGTCTGCCGTCGCTCCTCGAGGATCACGTTGCGCTCTCTGTAGAACTCCCGGAACACAGGGTTGGCCAGGCGGTCCGATTCCACCCAGGCCCACAGCTCCAGCTTGTTGGAGGGGATCTGGATGATGTAGAAGGTGCGGTCCTGGCTGGTGCTGGCGTTGAGCCCGGTGGCACCGGCTTCCTTGTAGATGCGGTCCATCTCGTCCTTGACGATGAGCTCCCGCTGGGCCTTCACCAGGCCTTCGAACTCACCCAGCAGCTGCTGGTGGCGGGGGGAGCGGTGCTTGGGGTCCATCATGTCGGTGATCTCGCCCCGGCGCTGCTTCTCCCGCAGCAGGTTCATCTCCTTGCGGATCTCCGCCTGGATCCTGTCCTGGGCATCGTTGAGGGCCGCATCCTGGGCGGCGTCCTTGGTGCCGATGGTGGTGGTGCCCTTGAACATCATGTGCTCGAAGAGATGGGCCATGCCCGTGGTGCCGGGGCGTTCGTTGGAGCTCCCCACCCGGGCCAACCAGCCGCAGGCAATGGTGGGCTCGTCATGGCGCTCCACCATGAGCACCCTGAGTCCATTGGACAGGGTGTGCTCCTTCACGGGAATGGTCTGGGCCGCAAGGGTCGCGGACGCCAGCAGTGCAGTCATAAGGCCAAGGGCCGGGGGCCGGATCATGCAGAACCTCCTTCAGGGGGACAAGGGTGCATCGTAATAAGAGACGGCCCACCAGGGTGGGCCGTTGAAGGAAAAAACACAAACGTGTGACGGTTTGTCGAATCGAGCTACTTCAGGGGCTTCATGGTGAGGGGATCCCGCAGGGGAAGGCGGACCACGGGGAGCTTGACCACGTCCTTCAGCAGGCCCGGGTGGTCCTTGATGTCTCCGGCTTCGACCTCCGAGGCTTTGCCCACCACCAGGAACACCATTTGGGTGGGATCCAGGTATTTCTTGGCCACCCGCTGGATATCGTCCTTGGTGATGGCCTGGACCTTCTCGCGGTAGGTGGCGTAGTAGTCCTCGGGCCAACCGGTGAGTGCCTCGAAGGCGAAGGTGTTCACGATGGCACCTTTATTGGGGAAGGTTGTGGGGAACTTGTTGACCATGGCTCCCTTCACCACCTGCAGATCCTCATCGCTCACGGGTTCGGACTTGAGCCGTTCGATCTCGGCCAGGGCCAGGCGCAGGGCGTAGGCCACCGAAGTATTCTTGGTCTGGAACTGGCAGCTCCAGTCCCCCCGGTAGTAGGCTCCTGTCTCGAACTGGCTGTAGATGCCGTACGTAAGTCCCTCATCGCTTCGGATCTTCTTCATGAACCGGGTGGTGAAACAGCCTCCCCCGAGGATCTCATTCATAACCCTGGTCGCAAACCAATCGGGGTCGGTGCGCCGCAATCCTGGTACGACAAAGCTCACCACAGCCTGGGGCACATCCTTGTCGACCACATAGATGCCGGGGGTGCGGACATGATCGGGAGCCGGGACCTTGGGGCTGACCTGGGCCTCCTTGGAGGGTTTGAGGCTCCCCAGGGCTGCGTTCAGCTTCTCCACCATGGCCTTTTTCTCGAAAGTACCTGAGACCGCCACCACAAAGTTGGAGGGATGGAGCAGGCGCGCATGGAATGCCTTGATATCGTCCCGGGTGATGGCGTCGATGCTGGCGGCGGTGATGGGGAGCGTGTACCAGTGGTTGGCCCCATGCAGCAGGTAGCTGGTGGTGTAGGTCGAGATTCTCTGGGGCGAGTCATTTCGACTTTCGATTCCCTGGCGCATGGTCTTCTTGGCCAGCTCCAGGCGATCCTGGGCAAAGGCGGGCTCCCGGAACACCTCCATGAACAGCTTCAGACCCTCCTCCAGATCCTTCTCCAGGACATTGAGGCTGAGGGTCATGCTGGTATCGGCCGAAGAAGAATTCACCGAGCCCGCCAGGAAATCAAGACGCTCGTCCAGCTTTTCCGCAGCGGTGGTGACGGTGCCGCCAATGCGCCACTGGGAACCACAGAGGCGGGCCAGGCCCTCCTTGCCCAGCGGGTCCATGTAGTTGCCGCCCCGGATCATCAGGGACAGGCGAACGAAGGCGATGGAGGGATCGGGAGCGATGTAGACGGGGATGCCGTTCTTCAGCTTGGTCTTGTAGTCCTTGGTCAGGGGAGCGTGGTACGCAAGGGGCTTGTACGTGAGCTTGTTGGGATGCTCTGGAAGGGCCTGGGCGGACAGGAGGGAGGCACCCAGGATGAAGGAGAGGGCGATTCGGCTGACCATCACTTGGCCTCCAGCTTCTGGATGCGCGCACGGAGCTTCGTGAGCATGTATTCGAACGTGGACTTCATCTGCTCGGGGACCTGGGCGGCCCGGGCCTCGATGCCTGCCAAAGCCTCCTTGGCCTTGGCCAGATCCATCTTGTCGAGGTCTGCCAGGAAACGCTTCGCGAACCCCTGACCCTGTTCCGGCAGCTTGGCCAGCTCGGCATCCACGGGTCCTTCGGCCTGCTTGCGGTGGTAGATCAAAACGCTGCGGTTCTCCTTGGTGAGGTACTGCTTGGCCACCCGCTGGACATCCTCCTTGGTGACCGCCTGGATCCTCTTGGGGTTCTCCAGGAAGTCCCGGTAATGGCCAGAGGCATCGGACACGGCCAACTGCAGCATGACGCCCATGTTGCTCTCCAACCGGGCGTAGGCGCTGGCTGCGGACTGATTCTTCACCTTCTGTAGCTCGTAATCGGTGATCCCACCCTTCTGGATCTTCTCGACCTCCGCGTACAGGGCCTTTTCGACCTCCTCGGGTTTTTTGTCCGCTGCGGCGGTGCCTGTAAGCATGAACGTGCCCGCGTATTTTTGACCCATCACGCCCGCGGCGGCATTGGTGGCAATCTTCTGACCCAGTACCAGTTCCTTGGCAAGGCGGCCCGAACGGCCACTGAGGACGGCACCCAGTACCGAGAGGGCAGGGCTGTCCTGGTGGACACCGGCGACGGCCTTGTAGACCACACGAACGCTGGGCGTGGTTTCGGCCTCAGCCACCATGCGCTGTTCGGCGGGTTGGGCAGGTTCCTGGGTGATGATTTCGGGCACACCCTTGGGGTTGGCCTTCAGGCGCCCAAAGTAGCGCTCCATGAGCTTCAGGGCCTCGTCGGAATTGAAGTCCCCCACCAGAACGGCTGTGAGGTTGTTGGGGGCGTAGTAGGTGGCGAAGAATTCATTTGCCTGCTCCCCGGTTACCTGGGAGATGTCGCTGGGCCAGCCGATCACCTGCCACTGGTAGGGATGGGCCTGCCAGGTCAGGGCATTGAAAGCCTCCTCGAACCTGCCCGTGGGCGTGGCTTCCAGGGACTGGCGTCGTTCCTCGAGGACGACATTGCGCTCGCTGTAGAACTCCCGGAAGACCGAGTCTGCCAACCGGTCCGATTCCAGCCAGGTCCACAGCTCGAGCTTATTGGCCGGGACTTCATTCATGTACACCGTGAAATCGTTGCTGGTTCCGGCATTAAGCCCGCTGGCCCCATTCTCGGTGTAAATTTTGGGCAATTCATTGTTGATGATGAGTTCCCGCTGCTCCTTGACGAGCTTGTCGAAGGCCTCGTGGAGCTGCTGTAGGCGGGGGCTGCGCACCTTGGGGTCGTTCATATCGGCGATCTCGCCCCGACGCTGCTTTTCCCTGAGGATGCTCATCTCCTTGCGGATTTCCACCTGCACCTTGTCCTGAGCGGCACTGAGCTCGGCATCCTTCGTGGCATCCTTGGTGCCGATGGTGCGGGTTCCCTTGAACATCATGTGTTCAAAGAGATGCGCCATGCCCGTGATGCCTGGACGTTCGTTGGCGCTGCCCACCCGGGCCACCCAGCCTGCGGCGATGGTGGGCTGATCGTGACGCTCCACCATGAGGATCCTGAGTCCGTTGGGGAGCGTGTGTTCCTTGATGGGGATGGTCTGGGCCGCAAGGGGCGCTGCGGCGAGGATCGCCGTCATCAGCCCCAGACCCATGCGCATGATCATGGTGCCTCCGTGGGAAAGGAAGCATGATAACCGTTTCAAATTGTGCCGAGCACCACGATGGTCCCAACCTTGGCCCAGGCACCGATGGGTGGGTCTGCGAAGGAGATAAGAGGCGAATCGAGGGGGATTAGACGCCGCTTCGAGGACGGGACAGCTCCAGGAGGGCCCTTTCCAACTCGCCCAGGTCATAGGGTTTCGGGAGCAGCCGCACTCCAGGAAGCCTGGCGGCCAGCTCCCGGGCCCCCGGGTCCAGGCGGCCGGTGGCCAGGAGGATCGGCAGATGGGGATGGTTCCCGCGGATCCTCCGCAGCGTTTCTGCGCCCCCCAGACCTGGCATGTTCATGTCCAGGATCACCAGGTCCGGCGGCGGACCCGTGACCAGCAGGTCCAGGGCTTCCTCTCCGCAGGTGGCGCTTTGCACGTCATGCCTGAGGCAGGCCAGCATGGTCTGGGTGGCTTCCAGCACGAGCGGATCGTCGTCCACCACCAGGATGCGCGAGGAGGGGAGGCTTGGGGGGGGAGGGCTGGGAACCTCGGTGACCGGGACAGGGACTTCCGGGCTGCAGGTGGGCAGCCGCAGGGTGATGCAGGTGCCCTTTCCAGGCTGGCTCCGCAGGTCCATGGAGCCTCCGTGGGCCTGAAGGATGGTATAGACCATGCTAAATCCCAGGCCCGTGCCCTGACCCTCACCCTTGGTGGTGAAGAAGGGGTCCATGGCCCTGGCCAGCACCTCCGGGGGCATGCCCAACCCTGTGTCTTCCACATGCACCTCGAGCCCCTCGGGGTCCAGGTTCCGGGTCCGCAGGGTGAGGGTTCCCCCCTCTGGCATGGCATCCACGGCGTTGACAAAGAGGTTCATGAACGCATTGGAAAGGGCCGAGGCATCTCCTTCCACGGGCCTAAGCTCCGGCGCCAGTTCGGTCACCACGGTCACCTTGGCCAGGGTGGTGCGCTCCAGTAGACGCATTTCGTCAATAAGTAATATATTGAGGTCCAGGGGGCGGACAGCGGCGGGTTGCCGACGGGCGAAATTCAAAAGGGCCCGTACCATGGTTCCGCCTCGCTGGGAGGCCTTGGAGATGGTGTCCAGGTCCTTCCAGAGGGGATCCTCCGGGGCGACCAGGCGCTGGCGTGTGGAGCTGAGACCCAGGATGGCCCCCAACACATTGTTCATGTCGTGGGCGATGCCCCCGGCCAAAAGGCCCAGGCTCTCCATCTTCTGGGTGTGCACCAACTGGGCCTCGAGCCTGGCCTTCTCCGCCTCGGCCTGCTTCTGGATGGTCAGATCCGAGGAAACCCCGATGATCCCCGTCAGGAGGCCCTGGTCGTCCAGGATGGGCCAGTCGTGGATCAGGGCCGGGAAAGGGGTGCCATCCTTGCGCTGAACCCAGAAGTCCCCTGTCCAGGGTCGACCCTGGCGCAGGGTTTCCAGGATGTCCTGGGATTG
>CAZPUI010000190.1:5749-8824 GCA_964589695.1 uncultured Solibacteraceae bacterium
CTCCAGGGAGGTCTGGGGTACGGTGAGTTCCACCACATTCCGGCCCAGGGCCTCCGCCGAGGTCCAGCCGTAGAGCCGCTCCGCAGCGCGGTTCAGGTAGCGCACTTCCCCCTGGGCGTCCGTGGCGATCACGGCCTGGCCCACGGCATCCAGGAGTTCGGCACGGAACCGTGCCTGATGGGTGGCCTCTTCGTGCTCGAACCACATCGCCGCGGTCACAAGCCCGCAGGCACTTGCCACCCCGAGGAAGAGCTGCAGGGCCGTGGCCTGACTGCTGGGACTGGCCACGGTGTAGCTGATGTCCCCGTACCCTCGCACCGTCATCCAAGCCATGATCAGGGCTGCCGTCAGGCTGCTGAGGGCGGCCCCCCGAGGTCCGTACCTCAGGGCAGCCCCGAGGATGGTGGGGATCAGGAGGTATTTCAGGGCGAGATCGGGGTGCCACGGTGTGTAGTTGACGAAGGCGCAGCCCAAGACCAGGAAGGTTGCGAACAGCACGACCTCCCCTTGGGAAACCTTCGAGGCTCCGGGAGGGGGGGCGGTGTTCCGGTTCCAGGTCAGCAGAAGGGGCACCATGAGCAGAATGCCGAGGACGTCACCACCCCACCACAGCAGCCAGGTTCGCACATACCCATGTCCGCCCAGGAGCTCGGTCACCACCCAGGAGCCCAGGGAAGCACTCAGGGGGGTGGATCCCAGGACCACAAGCCCCAGCAGTCCTGTCACTTCCCTCATCCGGGTAAGGGTCGGTTGGGGGGACACGAAGTGGCGGATCAGGGCCGCGCCCACCACGGCGTCCAGGGCATTGCCCAGGAAGAAGAGCAGGCTGATGGGCAGGCGCTGGTCATTGGACAGGTCGAAGGCGACATTGGCCACGAGGGCCGCCAGGACGAAGGCCCACCAGGTGCGGGTGGCGTGGAGCAGCAGGGTGCCCAGGAACAAACCACTGGGCAGCCAGAAGCTCACGAAGGGACCCGGGCGGAAGGACAGGTGGTGCCCCACCCAGGCAAGGGCGAAGTAGGCCAGGGCAAACCCCACGACTCGGAGGGGGAGGGTTGGCTGAGCGGGTGGAAGGGATGGGACGGCCAAGGAAGCCTTCGGGGTTCTTCACGATGGATCGGTCTATGCCATGCGTGGCACAAATTTTGGGCCCCGCACCTTGACCCGACGACGGCTTCACACCGGACACTCGCGCTGCCGCCCGTGGCGGCAAGGAGGTCATCGTGTCCATGCCCCGCTTCCATGCCATCCTCGAGGCCGACCTGTGCTTCGAGGCACCCCCCCAGGAGGTCCTTCCCCTGCTATGCCCCGTGCGGGAAGCGGCCTGGCTCCCGGGCTGGAAGGCCGAGATCCTGCATTCCCATTCAGGACTTGCGGAGCTGGGGTGCGTGTTCCGCACCACGGACCCCGATGGCACCCCGCGCATCTGGACCCTCAGCCGTCTGGAACCCGGGGAGCTGCAGTTCGTCCAGTTCGTGCCGGACCATGCGGTGATTCGACTGGACATCGGCCTGAGGGCCGGGGAAGGCGGAACCACCCGGGCGGCGTGGCGGTACGAGGTTGCGGCCCTGGATCCAGGGCCCGACCCCTGGTTCGAGTCCTACGCGCCGGCCCCCTTCCAGGCCCGGATGGATCGACTGGCGCACTGTCTGAATGCCCACCTGGCATCCAGGGGCCAGGCGGGCTAGGCTCCTCACCATGCACACCATCAGCGCCCTCGCCCGCCGTTTCGGCCTGGCCCGCAGCACGCTTCTGCACTATGACAAGCTGGGACTTCTCTTGCCCGCTGGACGCTCCCGGGCCGACTACCGCTATTACGGCGAAGCGGAAGTGGTCCGCCTGGGCTGGATCTGCACCTACCGGCGAGCCGGGCTCTCCCTGGAGGCCATCGCCCGGGTGCTGGGAGCTCCGGACACCGCCGCGAAGCAGGCCCTGGAGCAGCGCTTGGAAGAGGTGGACCTGGAGCTCGCCCGCCTGCGGGACCAGCAGCGCGTCATCGCCGACCTGCTACAGCGCCCGGAGCTCCTGGAGCGGCGGGGCGTCCTGGACAAGGCCACCTGGGTGGAGCTGCTCCGGGCCTCCGGCATGTCCGAGGAGGCCATGGACCGCTGGCACGGGGAATTCGAGCGAAGCGATCCCGAAAGGCACCAGCGTTTCCTGGAGGCCTTGGGGCTAGGGGCGGCGGAGATCCAGCGGATCCGGGGTGGGGCAAGGAAGGGCGACCCAAGGTCCTATGGGGCATCAGGATGAAAGTTGGGTTTCGGCCCCGGTGTGCTCAGCTTCCTGCTTGGGCGTCCATCCAAGCCTTGATCCGGGTGCGTAACTCCGAAAGTTCAGGGCAAAGTTCAAGGAGGGTCTTGAGGTTGCCACGAAGGGCCTGCATGGCCGCCTTCCGACCACCTCCGGGGCCCAACCTTCCTTGCTTGTAAAGGAAAGGGTCTGCCCAGGCCTCCTTGGGATCGCAATGCGTCCGGACTTCGCGCCACCGAATGCCCTCGAGCCCATCCTTGTGGAGGGCGAGCATCCAAACTTCGATCTCCTGCTCTGCGAGACACACGATCAACCGATCATTGTGTTCCGATTCACGCGCGGCAGCCTTTTCGACATGGTGTTCCCGGTTGCAGTCCCGATCGATGAGTAACAGGAACAAATCTTCCATGGGGTTGCTATCGATGATTTCCTTGATCATTTCCCTGTCGAGTGCCTGAGCCGCACCCCGAAGGCGGGGTTCCTGCAAGACGGCGATGCGGGCGTTGGGCTTCAGGTCGTCGAAAAGGGCCTGAACAATGGGCTTCAGGATGAACTGGTCGGTGCTGGGGTCCTCGGGAATGATCAGAACCTTCATAGCGCTCTTTCGATCCAGCCCGTGGAGATGAGGTGCTCGATTTGGGGACTATTTCGAAGCGTGCTGAAGTGGGGCAGGTCCTTCAGTCGAGCACAGACCGTGGTCTGGCCTTCGGCGTCTCGGGACAGGGCGATCACCTCCCCGAACACCCCAGGACTCAGGTTCGCCAGCAGGGTGGGAGAGTGGGTGGTGGCGAGGACCTGAACGCCCCGGTCCCGGGTGACCTGTTC
>CAZPUI010000191.1:0-8770 GCA_964589695.1 uncultured Solibacteraceae bacterium
ACGATCAGGGCATCGGGCCCCTCTCCATGCTTTTCAAGCGCACGGCCATCGAGGAAATGATGCACGTGGAGAAGCTGGCGGAGCGGATCCTCTTCCTCAAGGGGGACGTGGACATGACCCCTTCGGGGCCCGTGGCGCGCATCACGGACCCCGTGGAGATGTTGAGGAAGGCCATGGCCATGGAATCCGGCAGCCAGGACGACTACAACAAGGCCGCCAACGCCTGCAGCGCCAATGCCGACGCCGCCTCCCGCCAGCTCTTTGAGAGCCTGGTGGTGGACGAGGAGCGCCACTTCGACCAGTACGAGAAAGAAATGGAGAAGATCGAGCGCTTCGGCCCCAGCTACCTGGCCCTCCAGTCCTTCGCCGGAGGCGAGGCCAAGGGCACCGCGGCCCCGTGAAGAAGCTCAAGGACAAGGAGCTCTGCAAGCTCGTCAAGGACGAGGTGCTGGAAGAGCTGCTGGAGGACTACCAAGCCCTTGTGATGAACCCCACCCACCTGTGCACCAAGTGCGGGCGGGTGGCCAACGACAAGAAGCGGTTGTGCAAACCCACCCGGCTGAAGCCTGAGGCCTGAAGTCACAAGGCTGAATCCGTGGGTGTGTTAGGAATCGCCCTGCAAGGGGGGGTGAGCTGACGGCCTTGGCATGTTGGCGGTTGAATGAACCCAGGCCCCCACGAGTTTCAAGGAGAAAAGGTGAAATTGAAATCATCGCCATTGCTGCTTGCAGGCTCCATGTTCGTCCTCGGTCAGGACCTGCACCCCCAGGTGGCCCTGGGGAAGACCACCAGGATCTGGAGCGGTCAGACCGGGGGTGGCCTGGTGGACGATGTGATGGGGCTGGGCCTGGGGGCCTCCTGGGAACTGAATCCCCGAAACGCCCTGAGGCTCATGGCCTTCCAGAGCTTCTATGCCGCCCCAGAGCGAAGGGATAGCTATGACCACACCCTGATGAATCGCGTCTTCGATTACTTTTCCACGGAGCTGGCCTATCTCCACGCCTTCCAGCCCTCCTTTGATCGCTCCTTCTTCATTGGCGCCGCCGTGGCCAGCTACCAGGAAAAGCAGTACTACTATGATGGACACAGCCGGGTGATCCTCAAGAAGAACGGCGGTTACGCGTCCTTCCTGGTGGGCTACCACTTCGGGAAGCACCTTGCCCTTGAATTCCAGTCGGGCTTCCCGCGCTATGGTGCGTCCCTGTCCTGGCGTTTTTAGAGTCTGGACGCCAGCCTTGCCTTGAGATCTTCCGGAGCGAAACTTGCGGCCAGGGCGGCCAGGTTGGCCCTGCGGAACTCCTGGACTCCCCATCCAAAGACCCGGTGCATGCGCTGGTATTCCTCGCTCAGGGAAAGGTCGTTCAAGGCCCGGCTGTCGGTGTTGAGGCCCAGGCTCACCCCCGCCTCGGCCAGGCGGGCCACGGGATGGGCCTCGTAGGCGGGGAAGACCCCGATCTGCACGTTGCTGCTGGGGCAGACTTCCAGGTGCACGTCCGTCTGGGCCAGGTGCTCCACCAGGGCAGGATCCTCGATGGCGCGCACGCCGTGACCGATGCGGCTGGGGGCCAGCTCCCGCAGGGTCTCCCAGACGCTCTCGGGGCCCTTGGCCTCGCCGGCGTGGGCCGTGCGGTTCAGGCCCCGGTCCCGGGCGAAGTGGAAGGCCGGCCGGTGGGCGTCCAGGGGAAAGCCCGCCTCGTCCGAGGCCAGGTCCAGGCCCGCCACCAGCCCACCCAGGTAACGGTCCACCAGCCGGGCCGTGGCGAGGCTCTGGGCGGCATCGAAGTGGCGCAGGGTGCAGAGGATCAGGCGTCCCTCCACCCCCGTGGCGGCCATGGCCCGGGAGGCGGCGGCCTCCACCGTTTCCACGACCTCCTCGGGCCGTAGCCCCCCCTGGAGGTGCAGCAGGGGCGCGTAGCGCACTTCGGCGTAGAGGACGTGGTCCTCCGCCAACTGCTGGAACAGGTCTTCCGTCACCGCCGCCAGGGCCTCCCGGCGCTGGAGAAGGGCCAGGGGGGCCTCGGTGCAGGCCAGGAATTCCGCCAGATCACGGCATTGGGAGGGGGCGATGTAGGCCCGACGGTAGGTGGCCTCGTCCAGATCGGGCTGGAACCGAGCGGCCACCCGGTGGCTCACGGAACAGTCGAGGTGGAGATGCAGTTCGACCTTGGGGAGAGCGGTGACATCCATGGGGCCATCCTAATCGACACCCGAACTCCGGACGGTCGGGTAATTGTTTCGCATGCGTTCACAGCGCCCTCGGGCCACCCCGGTGCCTACCGGCGTCGTTTGCCTAAGGGGGTGGTGACCGTTCCCTCCAGCCACTTCTTCAACCGCATGGCATCCCCCAGGCCGCTGAACTTGCCGAAGGAGTCCAGCAGCACGATGACCACGGGGCGGGCGGCGAGCTGGGCCTGCATGACGAGGCAGCGGCCGGCCTCCGCGATGAAGCCCGTCTTGGAGAGGCCGATGGTCCATTGGGGACTGGCCACCAGGCGGTTGGAATTGTTCCGGGTGAGCTGCCCACGGCCAGCGGGCAGGGTGGCCGAGGGGGTGGTGGAATACTCCCGGATCCGCGGGTAGCTGTAGGCGACTTCCACCAGCCGAGCAAGGTCCTTGGCGCAGGCCACGTTGCCCGCGTGGAGGCCCGAGGTGTCCTGGAAGCGCGCGGTGGTGAGCCCCAGGCTCTGGGCCTTGGCATTCATGGTGGCCACACAGGCCTCCCGGCCCCCGGGGTAGGTCCGGCCCAGGGCATGGGCGGCGCGGTTCTCCGAGGCCATGAGGGCCAGGAGCAGGGCCTCCCGGCGGGTCAGACGGGTGCCCACGGGCAGGTGGGACTTGCTGTGGCGGAGCAGATCCTTGTCCTCCGGCTTCACCACGAGAACCTCGTCCAGCTCCTGGCAGGCATCCAGCACCACCATCGCCGTCATGAGCTTGGTGATGGAGGCGATGGCATGGATGGACTCGGGGTCCTTCTGGAAGAGCACCTGACCCGTGCGCTGATCCCGCACCATGACCGCCGCGGAGCGAAGGGGGGGCGGGGCGGATTGCGCAGCCGCGGGCAGCCCCAGGAAGGTCAGGGTGGCCAGGGTCCATGTCTGCAGCAGGGTCCGCACCATCACGATTCCAACCTCCCAGAATTCTGGATTTTACCCCATGGGCAACCCACCCGCCTGGGGTGGATGACCTGTACTACTAACCTTCAACTTCTTGTTCTCGCGCAAAGGATCGGAGTTTAATACGCTTGCAACATCTATCTTTGTAAGAATTGAAACACGGAGGACACAGCGGACACGGAGAAAGCACGGAGACATCTAGGCAAGCAAAAAGAGACGGCCCGGCTCGAACAGCAATGGGCGCACCTGGTTGCCATGGCAAGCCAGCCCAAGGCGTCCCGGCCTGCCCGCTTTCGCGGGGCGTGCGGCGAGGCCGCACGCGTTCCATCAGGGGCACAGCCTTTGGAGAACACACGCGTGCTCCCCGGCTGTGCCCCTGAAGGAACCATGCCAGGAAGCCACGTTCCGCAATGGAAAATGATCTTTTCTCCGTGCCCACCTCCGTGTCCCCAGTGTTCTCCGTGTTTAACCTGCTCTTTGGTTGCGGCCTGAAGCCGCGCTGGGTACCCCCCGGAGTGTAGTACCTTGGCCACCATGGCTGCAGGGCAGACCCCATGTCGATGATGTGCTCCATACCCCTTGTCAAGGTCGCCCTCTGGTCGGAGGGGGACCTGCCCGACCCCCCGAAGGGGGGCTGGCCCTCTTGGCTGGATCGGGCCGCAGGAACGCCGGATGTGGCCTTCGTGGAACCCATGACCCGTCGGCGCCTGAGCCGCCTGGCCCGGAGCGCCTTCCATTGCGCGGCGCGGGTGGCCCCTCCCGGGGGCTGCCGCACCGTCTTCGCCAGCCAGCATGGGGATCTGGACCGGACGGCGGCCCTATTGGCGGACCTGGCCTCGGGGGCTGAGCTTTCCCCCACCCATTTCGCCATGTCGGTGCACAACGCCACCCTGGGCCAGTGGTCCCTTCTCCAAAAGGACCATTCCCCTGCCTGCGCCGTGGCCGCGGGGCTGGAGACCTTCGCCTGTGGATTGCTGGAGGCCTGGAGCTGCTGGAGGCGGCAGCCGGAATTGCCCGTGCTCTATGTGTTCGCGGAAGATCGGGTGCCGGAGGTCTTCCAGGAGGTGCTGCCGGTGCCCCCGCCTCCCCACGCCGCGGCCCTCCTTCTGGGCAGGCCCGCGGCCCTGGACCTGGGACTGTCCTGCACCCCCACGGAGGGGACTGCAGGTTCCCCGATTCCCTTTTCCTGGGAGGCCCTGCGCGTCCTGGAAGGCCGGGCCCCTGCCTCGCCCTGGCTCGGCCCCACGGGGGCCTGGAGCCTGCATGGGGTCTAGTTCCGACCCCACCCACCCGCGGAAACCCGCCTCCCTGACCGAGGGGATCCGGTGGCTGGGCAAGGTCCTGGCCAGCGCATTCATGTTCCTCTGCCTGGGAATCGGGGGCCTACTCCTGAGCCTGCTGGTGGTCCCGTGGCTCTGGCTGCTTCCCAAGGCACGTCGCAAAAGGACCGCCGGTCAGCTGATCAAGGCCTGTTTCAGCCTTTTTGTTCTAGGGCTTCGGATCAGCGGCATCCTCAGGGTGAGCGCGGTGGACCTGCCCACGGAGGCGGAGGTCCGGGGGGCCATTCTGGTGGCCAACCACCCCTCCTGGCTGGATATCGTGGTGCTCCTGGCCATCCTGCCCCGAACCCTGTGTGTCGTGAAATCCGGGGTCTGGCGGAATCCGGCCTTCGGGTTCATCGTGCGCACCGCGGGATTCCTGCCCGTGGAGGATACGGAAGCCTTCCTGGAGCATGGCACCCAGGTCCTGCGCGAGGGCCAGTCCCTCATCCTCTTCCCCGAGGGGACCCGCACCGTGCCCGGCCACCCCATTCAGTTCCAGCGGGGGGCCGCCCACCTGGCCCTGCGCAGCGGTGCCAGGGTATGTCCCCTTCTCCTCACCATGGACCCGCCGCTCTTGGTGAAAGGGGACCGATGGTATGATGTGCCCCTTCCCACCTGCCTGTTTTGCATCCGCGGCGGGCAGCCCTTCACCTTCGATGCCACCGAGTCCGAGGGACCCCCTGGGGTGCAGCAGGCGCGGCAAGCCACCAAGCTGCTGGAGGCGTACTACCACCAGGAGCTCCATGGGCACAGCGCTCACCCCCCATGACATCAAGGCTTTCATCATCCAAACCCTGAACCTGGAGGACATGGTTCCCGACGATCTGGCGGATGACCTCCCCCTGTTCGAAGGTGGACTGGGGCTGGACTCCATCGACACCCTCGAACTGGGCATCGCCCTCCGTAAGACCTATGGTGTTCAGCTCGGGGAGGACTTTTCGGTCAAGGAGCGCCTTGCCACGGTGCGGGCCCTCACGGACTTCCTCTCCTCCCTTCCCGAACGAACCTGAGGCTGCGCATGCAATTCACCCCGGAAGCCATCTACGACAAGCTCCGCAGCGTCCTTGCCGAAACATTCCAGCTGGACCCCGCCACCATCACCCCCGAGGCCAACCTCTTCACGGACCTGGGATTGGATAGCATCGATGCGGTGGAACTGGCCATCCAGCTCCAGAAGTTCACCCACAAGCGCATGAAGGCCGAGGATTTCAAGCAGGTCCGGACAGTACAGGATGTGGTGGAGACCCTCCATAGGATGCTTCGGGAAAGCTGAGCTCACGTGCGAAGCCACCGGAGTCGCTGTCACGAAATTGCCAATCCTTCTGGGTGGCAGGGCGACCGAAGGGACCGTAGTGGAATGACCAGACCAAACCATGATTATTCCTTAACGCCCCCCAAGGCTGAGGAACTGGATCGAGACATGACCGACGGAATGGGCAGGGACGCGGAGCGCCTGGGGGTGCCTGGCCTGGGCCCTGCCCTTCAACGGCTCCAGGCCCTGATGGAGGAGGCGCCATGGACGCAGGTGGCCTGTTCCTCCACCCGGTGCTGGACACGGCAGGATCTGGTGGGGGATCTCGCCAAGGTCCAGGCCATGGCCAAACCCGGGGAGTCCTGGCTGCTGGCGGCGGAGGACCCCTATGTCTTCCTGGCGGGCCTGCTGGGCCTGGCGGCGGCGGGGGCCCACATCGTGCTGCCGCCGAACCACCTTTCAGATAGCCTTGCCGCCCTTGAACGGGGGGTGGCGGGGACCCTCCGGGCCCTCCCTGAATCGGGATCCACATCGATGCCCAGCCCGAGGGTGTTCCAGGATGTGGACCTCGTGTTCTGGACCTCGGGCTCCTCGGGCCAGGCCAAGGCCGTACGGCGCCGCCTCACCCACCTGCTGGCGGAGGTGGGGGTGCTGGAAGGGCTCTTCGGGCAGCGCTTCCTAGAGGGACCGGTGCTGGGAACCGTGCCCCACCACCACATCTACGGCTGCCTCTTCAGGGTGCTGTGGCCCTTCCTGATGGGGCGAGCCTTCGCCCGGGAGATCAGTGGGCACCCCGACCATTTCGCCCAGGACCACGGCGCCCTGGTGTCCAGCCCTGCCCACCTCTCGCGCATCCTGCACCTGGTGGACTTCCATGGGATCACCCGGCCCGTGGCCACGGTCTTCTCCTCGGGGGGACCCCTGGCACGCCGTGATGCCTTGGCCTGGCGGGCCTGGGTCCCGGGAGGGGTGGTGGAAGTCTATGGCTCCACCGAGAGTGGGGGCATCGCCTGGCGGGTGCAGGATGAGGATCCGGCCAGCGAAGCCTGGACCCCCTTTCCCGATGTGCAGCTGGCCCAGGACGAGGACGGTGCCCTGCGACTCCACACGGAACGGGTGGAGGGGGGCGCTCTGCGCATGGAGGACCGGGTGGAATTCCGTGCCGATGGCCGCTTCGAGCTCCTGGGCCGTCTCGACCGGGTGGTGAAGGTGGAGGAGAAACGGGTGAGCCTGCCGGAACTGGAGCGGGCCCTGGAAGAGCATCCCAAAGTGCGCAAGGCAGCCGTGCTCCTGCTGGAGGGCCCCCGGCGGATGCTCGGGGCGGTGGTGGCCCTGGACCAGCCCCCCGGATCTCCGAAGGAACGCCGGGCCCTGGCCCAGGTCCTGCGGTCCCATCTGGGAGCCCGTTTCGATTCGGTGCTGCTGCCCCGTCGGTGGCGTTTCCTGGAACAGCTTCCCACGGACGCCCGGGGCAAGCTGCCCCAGGTGAGCCTGAAGGCCCTCTTTGCGGAGTCCCAGCCGTGATGCCCCTGCCCGAACTCCTCCCTGGCGATGAGCCCTCCACCTTTCGCTTTTGCCTGGAGGCGGACCATCCCGCCTTTCGGGGGCATTTCCCAGCACGGCCCATCCTCGCGGGGGTCCTGCAGGTGGATTGGGCCATTCGGATGGGGGAGGCCTGCTTCGGCCCCTTCGGTGCCTTCCAAGGACTGGCGAACCTGAAGTTCATGCGCATCATCGAACCCGGGGAGTGGGTCACCCTTTCCCTGCGGTACGAGGCGCTGCGCCAGTCCCTCCAATTCGAATTCACCGGCGTCGAGGGGCGGAAGTCCTCGGGCACGGTGCGCTTTCAGGGAGCCCCATGATGCCCACGGCCAAAGCCCCCCTTGCCCTGGGCACCCGACCAGTAGTCCTGGAGGACCTGCTGCAGGTCGCCCTGGCCGAACGCCCCGTGCGCCTGTCCGAAGACCCCACCTTCCGGGCCCGCATCGAAGCGAGCGCCGCCCTCCTGAACCGCCTGCTGGAGTCGGGTACGGAAATCTACGGGGTGAACACGGGGTATGGGGACTCCTGCACCGTGACCGTACCCGAGGACCTGCTGGACGAACTCCCCCTCCACCTGACCCGCTTCCATGGCGTGGGTTCGGGACGCGAGCTCAGCTCCCAGGAGGTGCGGGCGGTGCTTCTGGCCCGGCTGGTGTCCTTGGCCCAGGGCTATTCCGCCGTGAGGTGGCGCCTTCTCGAGGCCCTGGCGGACCTGCTCAACGGCGATGTGCTGCCCTGCATCCCCGCGGAAGGCTCCGTGGGGGCCAGCGGGGACCTCACCCCCCTCTCCTACGTGGCGGCGGTCCTGGTGGGCGAGCGGGAGGCCCTCCACGGAGGAAAGCGTCTTCCGGCCTCGGAGGCCCTGGCCATGGCGGGGCTGGAACCCCTGAAGCTGGCCCCCAAGGAGGGCCTGGCCCTCATGAACGGCACGGCGGTGATGACGGGCCTGGCCATCCTGGCCTTCCACCGTGCCGCCCACCTGGGTCGGGTGGCCTGTCGGCTCACCGCCTTTGCCACGGCGGCCCTCCAGAGCAACCGGGCCCATTTCCATCCAAGGCTCTTTGCCCTCAAGCCCCACGCGGGCCAGCAGGCAGCCGCCCTGCGGATCTGGGACGACCTGGGGGGGGCCGAGGCGGGAACCCCCCTGCGCCTCCAGGACCGCTACTCCATCCGCTGTGCACCCCATGTGATCGGCGTGCTGGAGGATGCCCTGCCCTGGATCCGGCGTGACCTCGAAACGGAACTCAACAGCGCGAACGACAACCCCTTGTTCGACGCCGAGGCGGGACTGCTCCTCCACGGGGGGCATTTCTACGGCGGGCATGTCGCCTTTGCCATGGACGCCCTCAAGACCGCCGTGGCCAATGTGGCCGACCTTCTGGATCGGCAGCTGGCCCTGCTGGTGGATCCACGGTACAGCCAGGGCCTGCCGGGTAACCTTTCGGGGGCCCAGGGGCACCGTGCCGCCATCAACCACGGCCTCAAGGCCGCCCACATCGCTGCCAGCGCCTGCACCGCCGAGGCCCTCAAGCTCTGCATGC
>CAZPUI010000192.1:0-8749 GCA_964589695.1 uncultured Solibacteraceae bacterium
GAAGTTCTTGTTGCGGTTAACGAAATTGACCTGGAGGTTGGCGGCCTTCAGCTTCTCGGGCTTGAAGGCGTACAGGTAGCCCAGGGTGGTCTCGGTGAACTTGGGGCTGTAGTCCACGCCTGCGGTGATGTAGGGATTGGTGGCGGTATACCACTGGTCGCCACTGTTGTAGTTCATGGTGTCGAAGCGGGCTAGGAAGGTGTGGTTGCCCACGGTGTAGCCACCGGTGAGGGCCATGCCCATGAACTTCTGGCCCAGGTGCTCCCGCTTGACGCTGGGGGTGGCGGCGGCCAGGGTGGCGTAACGGCGACCCAGTTCGCCCGTGATGACCTCAAAGGCACCGTAGAAGGTGTCGTCCTGGTAGGCCGCGTAAGCGCCCATGTTCGTGGTCTTGTCCTTGTTGTCGTAGATGTCGGCCTGGGTGGGCCAGGGGGCACCGGGGTTGGAAGCGATGGCCATGCCCTTGGTGTCCGCCACGTCCGTGCTGCCCTGCAGGGTGTAGGCGCCGAACTTAATGGTGGACCCCATGGTGAAATCGGCGCGCAGGACGAAATCCTTGGCGACGTTGCCCTGGGTTTCGTTGGCCTTGCCCGCGCCATTGAAAACGCCGGCATGCAACTTGCCCCCGAAGTTCTTATCACCGAAACCCAGGGAGAGCACACCACCGCGCTGGCGGTCGTCGCCGAGGGTACGGCCCATCTGGTTGCGCTCAACCAACAACAGTTCGGAAGAGGACGTCAGGCCTTCCATGGTCTGGAGGCTCTTGAACTGGCCGACCTTGAACTCAAGGCCGCCGAAGAGCTTGTAGCTGATGGCGGCGTCCTGGAGGATGGAGCCTGAGCCGATGCTGGGATCGAACATGACCTCGTAGGAGACGTCGTCGGTGATGCTGCCGCTGAGCTTGATCTCCGTACGGCGCACGGTGAACCCGTTCTCCTTGAACTCGGAGCGCAGGCTGTAGTACTTGCCGCCCTTGGCTTCGAGGCTGTTCAGGCGGAGGTTGTTGTCGAGCACCTGGTTGTACCAAACCTGCACCAGGCCGCTGAACTTGGGGGCCTGGGCGGCGGCGGGCAGGGCCGCCACCAGGGTAAGGGCGCTGCCGACGAGCAGGCGGGAAGCAAGGGACATGGATCCTCCAAGGGGGAAATCCGGCGCAGGCCGGAAAGGTGGGTTTCGGGCATCACAAGGGCCTCGGGGGCCCGTCTTTAGATCGTTGCGGATCCAGGTGACGGCCCCGCGAAGTGAAGGTGACATTCTTGCGTCGGGTCAGACCGTCCCCGGGGCGTCCGTGCCGGTTTGGGCGAGGGCGGAGCTCGCCTGCAGCGCGCTCTCGGCGTGGCGGATGTCCGTGCCACTGGCCATGAAGACCACGAGTTCTGCGATGTTCTTGGCATGGTCGCCAATGCGCTCCAGGTGTTTGGCAATGGCCTGGATGGCCGTTCCGCGCCGAATGGCGCTGCGATCCTCCATCATGGTGAGCAGGAGGCGGTGGCAGAGCTGGGCGTAGATGGAATCCACCATACGGTCCCGATCGATGACCCAGCGGGCGCGGGCGACATCTCCAGCCACAAAGGCGTCCAGGGCCTCGCGCACCATGGTCTGGGCCATCTCCGACATGGCGCACAGGTCCGGGTGGTTGGTTCGGGGTGGGTCATCCTCCAAGGCCAGGATCCGTTCGCAGATGTTCACGGCCAGGTCCCCGATACGCTCCAGGTCGGTCACCAGCTTGAGCACCGTGGCTAGGAAGCGGAGGTCCGAGGCCACGGGTTGGCGGCGGGCCAGGATGGACAAACACTGTCCATCGATCTCCACCTCCAGGCGGTTCACTTCGTGGTCGACTTCCATCGTCTCCCGGGCAAGGGGCAGGTCCATGGTCTGGAAGGCCCGCAGGCTGGCGGCCATCATGGCTTCCACCTTGGCACCCATGAAGAGCAGCCGTTCCCGGAGCCGGGCGAGTTCTGATTCGTAAATAAGATCAGTGTGGGGGGCCATGGGAGCCTTAGTCGAAGCGTCCGGTGAGGTAGTCCTCCGTGCGTGGCTCTCGGGGCCGCGTGAAGAGGGTCACGGTGTCGTTGAATTCCACGAGTTCGCCCTCGTGTAGGAAGGCCGTGTGGTGGGAGACCCGGGCCGCCTGCTGCAGGCTGTGGGTGGCGATGATCACGGTGTAGTCCTGGCCCAGCTCATGCACCAGTTCCTCCACCCGGGCCGTGGCGCCGGGGTCCAGGTTGGTGCAGGGCTCGTCCAGCAGGATCACTTCCGGGGCCAGGGCCAGGACTCGGGCGATGCAGAGCCGCTGCTGTCGGCCGGGGTCCAGGACGCTGGGGGGGTGGTCCATGCGATCCCGCACGTCCTCCCAGAGCCCCGCCTGCCGCAGGGATTTCTCCACTAGGTCCTCCACCATGGGGGGGCGCAGCCGCGCCATGGACCATCCGGCCAGCACGTTCTCCCGGATGCTGAGGGCAGGGAAGGGGGCGGGCCGCTGGAAGATCATGCCCACCCTCCGTCGCAAGGCCTCGGGATCCATGGATTCGCTGCGGATGTCCTGGCCATCCAGCAGGACCTTGCCCTCCAGCGTCGCACCGGGAGCCAGGTCGTGCAGGCGGTTCAGGCAGCGCAGGAAGGTGGACTTGCCACAGCCCGCAGGGCCGATGAGGGCCGTCACCCGCTTTCCAGGGATGGCCAGGGAGATGTCCTGGATGGGGGCTTTTCCGCTAAGACCCGCCACGAGGTGCTCCACGCGGACCTTCGGGAGGCAGGGGTCAATCGCGGTCGGAAGGGGGAGGGCGGCTGGGGTGGGGATCGGGAGGGCGAGCATGTTCACCGTTCCTGGGGGGACGAGGCCCCCTGGAGCACGCGGGCCAGGGCGAGGCATCCCGGGGCGAGGAGGACCAAGGCCCCGATCCCCACAGGGCTGGGGTGGAAGGCAAGGAGGATGAGCGGAAAGGCCCCTCCCACCCCGAAGGCCAGGGCCCTGAAGGCGCCTGCGCCCAGGCCGGGGACCTCACTGCGGAGCACCACGTCCAGGGCCACCCTCCACCGGGGGATGCCCAGGGCCAGCCCGGCTTCCCTAAGGGCCGGCGTCCGCGTGCTGAGCACCGCTTCCGTGTTGGCCAGAAGGCGGGGGGCCAGGAGCAGGAAAAGGGCCAGGCCGAGGGCTGGGCCGCTGGCCTGAAGTCCATGCACCAAGCGCCAGGCCAGGAGCCCCACGGTGACCAGAGAGACCCCAGACAGCAAGTCTGCGAGCTGCTTCAGGAATTTGCCAATTCCAGTCTCCCCCCACTCGGAGAGGTATAGGCCCCCCAAAAGGCCCATGGGAAGGCCAAGGGTCAGGGCCAGGGCGAAGGACAGGGCTGGGGCCAGGGCGCCCAAGGGCAGGAAGGATGCCGGGTCTCCCTTGATCAGCAGCCAGCCCAGGCTCAGGACCTGGATCCCCAGGATGCCCAGGACACTGCCCAGGCCCAGCCCTCCGAGCCATCGATCTCCCCAAACAGTCCGATCCCTGGTGGTCATGCCATGCACCCTCCATCCCATTCCAGCGATCCCGTGTGGCGAAGGCGTGTCGAACCAGCAACGCTTCAGGGAACGTAGCCGTTCAGGTCACACCGCCAACCCAGATGGTCATGGCGCATACCGATGTTTGTTGCTGGCCGTTAGGGTCGGCCCTGAACGAATACCGGGGAACTACTCCAGGGCCTGGGGCGCCAGGGCGATGGCCAGGGCCACCCCCGCAAGGATGAGGAGGAGCTCCAGGGGGCCAAGGGCTTTGCGGCCGTCGGGATGGTGGCGGGAGTCCGGAGAAAGGATGCGCAGGAGGGACATGGCGGCGTCTCGCGAGGTGCCTCGGGGAGGCTGGGCCCAAAAGTAGGACCTCCCTGGGTCAGGCCGGTGACGAAATGGCAACATTTGCCTGAAAGCCCTGAAATTGCAGTCCGGGGGTTCGAGGGTTTCCAGGTTGTGCCTCACTTGTCACACGGTCGTCACACCCGACCGTTAGCCTTGTCATGTTGTCGGCACACGGATGTTCCAGGTGCCGGACTGCCGAGGCCCAAGGGTCCCGCCTTCCACGCAACCGCCCGTGGCGGAGCGGGGGGATTCCTGGCCTCACTGGAGGGTTCCTGCCTTGATCCAGCCCAACACGCCCCACCTGGAAGCCCAGCTCCAGAGCGATATGGACCTCATCCGCTCCGGGGTGGTCCGAATGGCCACCTTGGATGGGAAATCCCTGGGCTGGGCCCTGCAGGCCTTCGTACAGAGCGACCGACAGCTGGCCTATTCCGTGATCCTGCGGGACCAGGAAGTGGACCGGTCGGAGACGGAGCTGGACAAGCTCTGTCTCACCTTCCTGCTGCGTCATCAGCCGGTGGCGGGCATCCTTCGCTTCGTCTATTCCGCCAGCAAGATCGTGAAGGAGCTGGAGCGGGTGGGCGACTATGCCGAAAGCATCGCCCGCCAAGTGCTTCCCCTCAGTGCCATGAACCTTGGGATTCCCAAGGAGGGGTTCCAGGAACTGGCGGGCCAGGCCATCCTCATGCTCCACAATGCCGTGCGCGCCTTTGCGGAAGGGGATGCCACCCTGGCTCGGGCCACCATGGCCAGCGAGCGGTCCGTGCGGGAGCAACGGGATGTGCTCACGGCCCTGCTTCAGGCCTGGCGGGACCAGGACCGCATCTCCCTGGATGCCTTTGGTCCCCTCACCACCATCGTCCGCCGCTTCGAGCGGGTGATGGAGCAGGCCATCAATATTTGCGAAGAGACCATCTACTCCGTGACCGGGGAGTATCTCAAGCACCATGTGCGCCACGGCTATCGGGTCCTTTTCATCGGTAGCACCAATGCCTGCGTGAGCCAGATGGCCGAGGCCATCGCCCGCGCCAAGGCCTACTCCGGTCTCACCTTTATGAGCGCCGGGGTGACCTCCGGGAGTCTCGACCCCCAGGTGGTGCAGTTCCTGGCGGGCAAGGGCATTTCCTGTGAGCAGCAGACCTCCAAGCGGGTGGAGCAGCTGCCGGAACTGGATCAGGTTCAGGTGGCCGTGGCCCTCACCGCCGAGGCGGAGCGGGCCTTCCCCCTGCTGCCCAAGCGGGCCCTCAAGCTCACCTGGTTCGTGCCCGAGCCCTCGGCCCTGGGCTCCACCGACGCCTACGACCGCGCCTTCCGCGAACTCGAAACCCAAATCCAGGACCTGGCGAATGCCATCCTGATCGACGACAAGGAATAGACGATGCGAACCGCCCTTCTCCCCCTTCTTGCGGCAGCCTTGGTTGCCCTTCCCGCGGGCATGGTGGCGTGCAAGAAGAAGGTCGGCACCACCAAGACCATCATCCAGAACACCGGGTCCGACACCCTGGTGAACCTGGCCCAGGCCTGGGCCGAGGACTATGCCAAGGTCGTCCCGACGGTGTCGGTGGAAGTTTCGGGTGGCGGCACCGGCACGGGGGTGGCCGCCCTTATCAACGGCACGGTGGACATTGCCAATTGCAGCCGAAAGTTGGAGCCCCAGGAAATGGCCAAGGCCAAGACCAGCACCGGCAAGGACCCTGTGGAGCACTTGGTGGGCTACGACGCCATGTCCATCTATGTCCACAAGGACAATCCCATCGCCTCCATCACCTTGGAGCAGTTGGCGGACATCTATGGCGAGGGGGGCACCCTCACCAAGTGGAGCCAGCTGGGGGTGAAGATGCCCGCGGGTTCGGACGAGATCATCCGCATCAGCCGCCAGTCCAATTCGGGGACCTACCACTACTTCCGTGAGGCCGTCCTCGGCAAGAAACGTGACTTCAAGCTGGGCAGCCGGGATATGCACGGTTCCAAGGATGTGGTGGAGCTCATCACCAAGACCTCCGGAGCCCTGGGCTACAGCGGCATGGGTTATGCCATGCCAGGTGCCCGCACCGTTCCTGTGGCCAAGAAGGTCGGAGAGCGGGCCGTGGCCCCCACGGTGGAAAGCACCTTGGATCAGAGCTATCCCATCAGTCGCCCCCTCTTTATGTACACCCTGGGCCAGCCCTCGGGTGCGGTGAAGGCTTACCTGGACTGGATCCACACGGAAGTGGGCCAGGCCATTGTGGTGAAGAGCGGGTACGTGCCCCTTCCCAAGGGCAAGTAGTCCCATGCGGACCCGCAGCTTCCGCTCGGTGCTGGCCGAACGGGCCATCGAGACCCTGATCCGCGCCTGTGGGATCAGCGCCATCCTCTTCGTGTTCGGCATCTTCTTCTTCGTGTTCCGGGAAGGCTCGGGCTTTCTCTTCAAGGGCTTCAAGCCCCTGGAGTTCCTGGGCAGCATCGAGTGGTATCCCACCTCCGTGAACAACGTGCGCTACGGGGTGCTGGCCCTCATTGCAGGCACCTTCAGCGTGACGCTGCTGGCCATGGCCATTGCGGTGCCCTTCGGGTTGGGGGCGGCCATCTTCATCAGCGAGTTCTGTTCCCGCCGGGTGAAAGAGGTCCTGAAGATCACCATCGAGCTGCTGGCGGCCATTCCGTCGGTGGTCTGGGGCTTCATCGGCCTGACCATCATGAACCCCCTGATCATGAAGCTCACGGGGGCCCCCATCGGGCTTTCGGTGCTCAATGGCGGGATCATCCTGGCCCTCATGAGCGTGCCCATTATTGTGTCCATCGGTGAGGATGCCCTGAAGGCCGTGCCGGACAGCTACCGGGAGGCCGCGGTGGCCCTGGGGGTGACCCGGTGGGAGATGGTGACCAAGGTCCTGCTGCCCGCGGCCAAGAACGGCCTGCTGGCGGCGGTGCTCCTGGGGGTGGGAAGGGCCGTGGGGGAGACCATGGCCGTGCTCATGGCCACCGGCCATGCGGTGAAGCTTCCCACCAGTGTGCTGGACAGCGTGCGCACCCTGACGGCCACCATCGCCGCGGAACTGGGGGAGGCTCCGGTACATTCCGAGCACTACCAGGTGCTCTTCATCATCGGCATCCTGCTCTTCCTGATCACCTTCGTGGTGAACCTCGCGGCGGACCTCATGGTGCGCGGCGTGCGCAACTCCTGAGGACGCGCCCATGTTCCAGGCCCATGCCCACACCCGGCGAAAGATCCGCACCGAGGCCCTGATGCGGAGCCTCTTCCTGGCCATGACCCTCCTCATGGTCCTGCCCCTCATCCTCATCGTGGGCTACCTGCTGAAGGAGGCCTGGCCCATCCTCAGCTGGGACTTCCTCACCACCGTGCCCGTGCGGGGCATGCGGGGGGGAGGGATCTGGTCCCCGCTCCTGGGCACGCTCTACTTGGTGGTGATCTCCTTGGTCATCGCCACTCCCATCGGGGTCCTGGCGGCCGTTTACCTGAACGAGTACGCCAAGGAGAACTGGTTCACCCGCATGGTCCACCTGGCGGTGGTGAACCTCGCCGGGGTGCCTAGCATCGTCCACGCCCTCTTCGGCCTGGGGGCCTTCGTGCTCTTCGCCCACCTGGGGAAGAGCATCCTGGCCGCCAGCCTGACCCTGGCCATCATGACCCTGCCCGTGATCATCGCCAGCACCAAGGAGGCCCTGTCGGCGGTGCCCACCTCCTTCCGGGAGGCCTGCTGGAATGTGGGCGCCTCCCGCTGGCAGACCATCCGCCACGTGGTGCTCCCCAATTCCATCAGCGGCATCCTCACGGGGGTGATCCTCCAGGTGAGCCGGGCCGCCGGGGAAACGGCGCCCATCATGTTCACGGGGGCGGTCTTCTTCAAGGCCATCGAGGAGGGAACCCCCTTCGCCTACGGACTTTTCGACCAGTGCATGGCCCTCTCCATGCACCTCTTCACCATCTCCACCCAGGTTCCCGATGTGCCCCATGCCCTTCCCTTTGGCACCGCCGTGGTGCTGCTGGGGACGGTGCTGCTGGTGAATGCCCTGGCCATCGGGCTCCGCGTCGTCCTGAGGTCACGCAAGAAATGGTGAACCCCGATCCCATCATCCAGGTCCGCGGCCTGCAGGTCCGGTACGGCACCAAGGTGGCCCTCAAGGGGTTGGACCTGGACGTGCGCCGCAACGAACTGCTGGGCATCATCGGTCCGGCCCAGTCCGGCAAGACGACCTTCTTGAAGGTCCTGAACCGCACCCTGGAACTGGTGGGCAGCGCCCGCCGCCAGGGCACCGTGAAGGTGGATGGCGAGGACATTCACGCCCTGAAGGACCCCACGCCCCTGCGGCGAAAAGTCGGGATGGTGGCGCCGCTCCCCGTGGGTCTGCCCCTGTCCATCTTCGACAATGTGGCCTTCGCCCCCCGCATGGCGGGCATCAAGGACAAGACGGATTTGGAGGAGAGGGTGGTGCGCTGCCTCACCCAGGCCGCCCTCTGGGACGAGGTGAAGGACCGCCTCCACACCCTGGGGACCAAGCTCTCTGGGGGGCAGCAGCAGCGCCTCACCATCGCCCGGGCCCTGTCCCACGATCCTGAGATCCTCTGCCTGGACGAGTTCAGCATCGCCATTGATCCTGTGACCACCATGCGCATCGAGGATGTGCTCAAGGAGCTCAAGGCCTCCATGACCATCATCCTGGTGACCAACCTGGTGCAGCAGGCCCGCCGGTTGGCGGATCGCACCGCCTTCTTCCTCAACGGGGACCTGGTGGAGATGGACGAAAGTGCCGTGATCTTCTCGGACACCCCCGCCAGCCGCATCACCTACGACTACGTGAACGGGATCTTCGGATGAGCGCACCCGACACCCCCCAGGGAATCCAGACCCGCAACCTGAACCTTTGGTATGACGGGAACTTCCAGGCCCTCATCGATGTGGATCTG
>CAZPUI010000193.1:0-8748 GCA_964589695.1 uncultured Solibacteraceae bacterium
GCCGAGACCGGCGTGGATTTCCTCAGCGTGGGCGCCCTCACCCACAGCGCACCGAGTGGGGATTTGAGTCTGAGGTTGAAGTAGACCTCCTGACATTCGCCACATCCTAGCAACACGCAGGCGAATGAGTCGTCTGCCAGTGGTCCAGCGGTTGTCCAAGGTTCAAGGAGCCGTTCGGAGGACTGTCCCAGGGCCTCCTGAGGATGTTCGTGAACAATCCGAGTTTCCTTCGACCCCGTCAGAGGATCCACACGTACCCATCAGTCAAAAAAAAACTTCTCACAAAACGATAAACCAAACCATACAACTAAAGGTTTTAAAACTTTGGTTTTAGTTGGATACGAGACAAAATTAATCATGAAAAATTAAATTTTTTCAACATTTATGTGATTTTTGAATGAATCTTTAATTTTTTTTTCGATCGCAGCCCCTCACTTCTCGAATGGAATTTCAGTGTGCTCGGGGTCACCAAAAAAATGTTCATGCGCACCAAGAAAACCCTGTTGTTGATTATAAAATTGGCGCTTGCACCAATCCCATGAACCGGATCATATTGCCAACCGGAGCCCACCTTCATCCCCTAGGGTGTCGTGCTGCCACCCACAAACTAAGGTGCTGTGTCACCAAGAAGTGGGTGAGCTATTGTTCCCAATTTCCTTCAATTCACCCCCGTTCCTGAGGAGCGGGCCTTTGATTTATCGCCAAGGATCGCCTCGACCCCTCCCCTCCGATCCAAATCCGCGGGGGTTCTCACCCCCAGGTTCTTTGCGACCACCTTGCCCCTGACCACAGGGCTTGCTTCCCCCAATCCTCACTACGGAGATACCCTATGCGCACAACCCACCTTCTTGCGGCCCTGGCCCTGCTGACCGCAAGCCTGGGCCTCGGCGCCCAGGAACCCAACTGGTCCTTTGGCGTCAAGTACTCCATCGGCAACAACTTCAACAACACCAACAAGCTTCATGATTCGCGGGTGGTGGCGGGATACGCCCTGGTTGTGGAGCGCAAGGTCAGCGAAAAGCTCCGGTTGTTTGCGGAACCCACCTACCGCACCTTCCGCTGGACAATGGTGGAAACCACCCAGTTCGGCCCCGGCTTCACCCCCTATACCGGTGCACCGTTCACGATCACGCCTCAGAACAGCTTTGTGGGCACCAACAACCTGCTGGAGTCCTACGGTCTCACAGTCGGCCTGCGCCACGCCCTGACGGCGGACTTTTCCATCCACGGCGGCCTTGGCCTGCACAGTGTCATCAGCCGCCAGGAAGTCATGGGCAACCTCAACTGGACGAGCTCCACCACGCCGAGCCCTAACACCGAGCACATCATCGTGTCGCCCTCCAAGCGCGCGTTGTCCTTGGGGCTGACCGCGGGGTGCCGCTACCTCGTCACAGAAAACGCCTTCGTGGAAGGCAGCTTGAACTACCTGCCCTACAAGATGGCCAACTGGGTTCCCTACGCCTACACAGGCCAACCGGCCCACATGGAGACCCTCTCCAAGTCCAAGCTCACGGCCGAATTCAGCTTCGGCATCCGCTTCTAAGCCCCCCGATTCGGAGATCGACCCCATGATCCAGCTTCCCCGATTCACAGCCCTGGCCGCCGTCCTCGTAGGCACCTGCCTGGTGGCCCAAGAGACCGTCGGTACGGTTACCGGCTCCGTTGTCAGCAAAGCGGGCCAGCCCGTGGCCGCCGCCCAACTCTACATCAGCAGCCCCGTCATTCTCGGAGGCCGCAGGCTCCAATCCGACGGTTCTGGCGGCTTCCGTATTCCCCTCCTGCCCCCGGGTGAATATTCCCTCACCGTCAGCAAGGATGGATTCGTCTCCTCCAAGGCCGCATTCCGCATCACCGCGGGCCAGGTCTTCCGCCAGGATTTCGTCCTGCGCCCCATGGAAACGGCCACCCAGGTGGTGGAAGTGGTGGCCATCGCCGCCCAGGTGGACAAGACCCAGACCACCACCAGCACCGCCTTCTCAGGGGAGACCCTGAACACGCTGCCCGTATCCCTCACATCCCAGGGTGCCCTTAGCCTGAGCCCAGGCATTTCCGGCAGCTCGGATCGCCCTGCGTTCCGGGGCGGGATCATGGGATCGGCCCAGTTCTACGTCAATGGCATCAGTGTGCGGGATGGCAACCAGCGCTATGGTCGCCAGACCCCCTACGTGATCAACGACCTCACGGAGGACATTCAGGTGGTCCTGAGTCCCCTGAACGCCAAGTTCGGAAACACCTCCAGCGGGCACACCAACCTGACCACCAAGCAGGGGACCAACGAGTTCAAGGGCAGCATCCGAATCGACCTGGACCGTGGAAGCTGGGACACGGTCAACGCCCCGAATCTGATCCGCCGCTTCGTGCCCTCCAGCACCCCTGGCAGTGGCATCACCCCTGGGTCCAACCTGGATTCCGATGACCTGACCAAGGACTACCAGGTCACCCTCACGGGACCCATCATCCCCGACCACCTGACCTTCTCCTTTGGTCGGCAGTGGTCCCCCACCTCCATGTCCACGGTGACCTTCCCCAACCAGCTCAGCGCGGATCGCTACAGCTATGTGAACCGCCTCCAGGGGACCAGCAGCACCGGGGCCGTGGGTCAGGGCTACACCTGGAACCAACTCAACTCCCAGACCCCCCGCCAAACCCAAAGGCAGGACAACCTGGACGTGGTGAACCAGGTCAAGCTGTTCTGGTTGTTGGGCCAGGATCATCAGATCGTCTTCAACTACTCTCACAACAAATATGGCCCGAACCTGGACTACTCCAGCAGTGGTAGGGCTGGTACAGCCGACAAGATGGAGGAAGGCCAGAGCATGTCCCAGTCCTCCATCCGGGTCATGCGCGACATCAATTACCGCGGGGTGTTCGGCAATGGGGTCCTGGATTTCCAGATCGGCCAGACCCGCAAGGCCATTGCTTTCTCCTCGGGCCCCCTCGACCCCGTGGTACCCCGGTTCTGGGCCAGCACCGCCCGCAGCATCGCCAACAACTACAGCAACAGTACGCAATACACCACGGAAGGCGACACAAGTTCACCCAGCGAGAACATTCGGCAGAACAACCAAGTCAAGCTCAATTACAACCTGATGACCGCGAAGCACAACCTGGACATGGGCTACGAGCGGTTCCAGGAAGTCTATGACTCCGACAGCGGCTGGGGGCCCAACAGCCGAGCCTTCTTCACCCCGGGCCTGAGGCCCAATGCCAGCAACAGCAATGGCCGGGAATACCAGGTCTACAACTTCTTCGGTTCCCCCTTCGCCAGCCCCACCTTCAACCTGTACAACACCCTGGTCATCAACGGCAGTTCCTATGTGCCGGAAATGCGCCTCTGGAAGAGCGGTGGTGGCGCGGATGGTCGGGCCATCGACACCGTGGACAGCATCTACGGCAATGATCAGTGGACCATCAGCGACAACTGGAGTGTCATGACAGGGTTACGCTTGGACCGCTGGAAGGGCAGTGCACGCTACGGTGAGTTCTACCGCAGCCAAGCTTTCAGCCCCCGCTTCGAGGTGAAATACGACTTGGAAGGGAACAACCGCCACCTCTTCTCTCTTTCTTATGCTTTCCTTCGCGGCACCACCGGCAATGGCGTGCTGCGCAACACCTATGGACAGAACGGACGGGGTAACCAGGTCTGGCGCTACTTCTGGAATGCCGGTGGTGTGGACCCCTACTTCGTGAACCAGGCCGACTTCCAGAATCCAAATAACTACAAGCTGTACATGATCACGGACAGCGATGTGGGCCGTAATGTCATCTCGAACCTCCGCCCTGAGGTCACCAAGCAATTGGAACTCGGCTACAAGCGGGTCTTCGACAAGGGGGGCAACTTCCGTATGAGCGCCGTTTACTCGAGCGTCCACGACACCCTGAAGCGGGTGGGGTACGACGAGATCGTCCAGGGCGCCGATCCCTCGAACGGCCAGGCCACCCGGGTCACCAGCAACATGAAGACCCTGGTAACCTTCGACCCCGACAATGTCCGCAAGGCCTTCACCTTGGAGATGCAATGGAGCCTCCCGCTTTACCGCACCGCCACCAGCAATGTCCATTTCGATGGGTTCTACACGGTCACCCGAAGCCGGGGCCGCGTAACCTTCGGGGATGATCTGAGCACGCCCGTCATCCGCTTCGACGAGATCTACCAGGGCAAGCTGGGCCTTCCCCTGGATAGCTACAACGCCTATGGCGAATACGGTTCATCCATCCACAATCGGCTCAAGGGTTGGCTCGCCTGGGACTACGGAACCAGGGAAAAACTCCGCTCCACCGTGGTGCTCCTGGGCGCCTACACGGATGGAAGCCCCTACAGTCTGACCGCCAGCCGTTCTGCCGCCAGCGGTGTGTTCAATCACACCCCCGCCCAGGCCGACACCCCAACCTCCATCGGCCACTTCTTTGGCAAGCGAGGTGAATGGAGTGCCCCCTCCATGTTCTACATGGATCTGAAATGGACCGTGGAGGTGAATATCACCCGCAAGGTCCGGTTCTTCACAGAGTTCACCATGGGGAATCTCTTCAACACCCTGCTCTACAGCTACAATGGCCCCACCCTGGACACCTCCCTGCAGCCCCTGGCGGGCACCCCCGTCTTCAAGCTCAGCACCAGCTCCACCACCCTGTCCCAGCAGGGCCTCCACTCGAGCTTCGACTATGGTCGCACCTACGACCTGAGCTGTGGCCTGCGTTTCTAACCGCGACGACCCTGGAGAAATCGTGATGAAAACCTTGTGCACCATGCTCCTTTCGGCCGGCGTCGCTTGCACCCTCCTGGGTCAGGACAGCGCCCCCAAGCGCTTCACTGTCGGCCCCACCCTGGGCCTCAACTATGCCGATGCCCGTGCCTTCACCAACAACACGATGGCCCTGGGGGCCGAGGCTACCCTTCACATGGGGCCTTCTGAGAGCCTTCTCCAGACCCGGGCCTACCTAGGCGCCATCCGCACCAGCGGCAAGGATCGACCCGACCTCGGCACGGCCTTCGGCCTCAGCGGGCTCCGGGCAGGCGTGGACCTTATGTTCAAAACCCCCCTTAGCGCCCTGCAGGCCTACGCAGGCCTCAACCTGACCAAGTGGTCCGCCACCTCCAGCCAACCCAGCACCCTCCCCAACGGCGGACCCGAGCCCACCACGTCATTCCCGGACAAGGGCCTCAAGTTCGGCTGGCGTCTGGGGGTGGACTACCGTTTCACCGACGCCCTCACCCTGGGCGTGGACTTCAACCAGTCCGAATGGCGCCACAACAACCAGCTCAACACCCGCCCCGTGAAGGGCCTGAACCCCGTGAACCCAAGCTGGGTCGGCATCACCCTCCGCTACGGCTTCTAGAGTTTTGTGTTCACCCCATGGGCCCGGCTCCGCCGGGCCCATGGCCTATCTGAAATTCGCTGCGTGAATTTCAGTACCAAACCCGTCCCACAAAATCCGGCCTGAACCCTGCGAAGCCATGCCGCAGCACGCCGGCGGAGTGGGCTTCGGCGAAGAAGGGCTTCAGGTAGTCCGTGAACTTGGCCAGGGTGGTGCCCTTGGCCACGTCCTCGTCGAAGAGCAGCACGGGGCCTTGGCGGTATTGGGCCAGGACCTGAAGGTCGCTGGGGGCTATGACGGGGTCCGTGTCCTTGCGCTTGAACATGGAGAAGCGGATGAAGTAGAGGGGCACGTCCAGGAGGGTGGCCAGGATGAGCCCCGCCATGATGGCCCCGTGGGCGGCCCCCAGGATGGCCACGGGCCTGAGTTTCTTCTGGATGTCCGAAGCCAGGTCCCGGATCTTGGCGGGTTCCGAGGCCCGCCAGGTGTACTTGTCCTGGGTGCTGGTGTAGAGGAACGACTCCAGGGCCGGGGGCATTCGCGCTGCCAGGGCCTGCACCCGGGCAGGGGCCTCGGCGTCCAGGCGGAACACCGCCACGGAGGTGTCGATGGCCTCCCGGAAGAAGGCCTGGGCCTCCACCAGGCATGCCTGGGGATGGTGCACCTGGGCCCGGTTCTTATCGCTCAGCTCGAAGTAATAGGTGGGATGGAGGGGCAGGCCCTGTTCCACACAGACCTTGTGGTTGAGCGCCACGTTCACCAGGGCCGGGGTGGTGAGGTAGAGGTCCAGGCATGCCTCCCAGAAGGCCGCCGGTGCCGACGCGGGGTCCCGCAGCGCCGCCTCGGCCCCCGCCAGCACCACCTCCAACCGAGCCCCCACCCGTGCCAGGGCCTCCCGGTAGGTCACCTCGAAGGTCATGGTCGGGGGCGGATCGTCCCAATTCGCGTACAGCAATCGGTGCAGCAAGCGTGGCTCCAGGCTTTCAGCCTAGCGGGTTCGTAATCCGCATGGCGGATGCCGACGGGACTGACGCTTAAGAGAGGTGAGATAGAAGATGCATCCCATGGAAATACCTTGGCCCCTAGGCTGAATTGCTTTGCACCAACGAGTCGAGCTCCATCCGACTCACGTCTGCGGCTCTAACCGAACCCAGCCTGGTCGCCCGCCACAAGAAACAACGGGCTCACAGCACCTCCGGGCACCCCCTCCACAGCTTCCGCAGCATCGGGAGAGCCTTTCGACTCTCAGCCGCGCCTGGGTCCGCCTCGGCGAGAAAGTCGGTCATTCAACCGCACCATGCGGCCCACTGTACTTCAGGCCCAAGCCCTCCAACTCATCGGCGTTGAGGTTGTGTAGGCAATAGCTTCAATCCGAACTCATCGGAAAGCCTCACTGCTACTGGATTCTCTCGGATTGGTCATCTGAATCTCGGTCCATACCGGATTCCACCCCCCATTTGCAGGATTTCCCCATCTTGCTCGCATTCGAACAATGCAATAACTTTTGACTTCAAAGAAGACAATCACGTTTTCTTGTAAATCTAGGAAGGCAATCGATGAAGATTAATAAATTAAAATTACAAAAAGACACCTTAACATCTCTTGACACAAATCAAATTACTGGCGGATTTCCTTCAGATGGATATTGCACTCTGGGATGCACGGATGGATATTTTTGTAATCTTTTAACTTGGAATTCAAGGGGCTTCTGCACCAAGAGCTCTCATTGTCCAGCCGAATTCTAGCACTGTAAATCATATCTTTTTTCCATTGTGCGCATTCTGGCCCGCCATGTGGGGCTAATCTATTTGTTGAATTTCATCTGTTTATAATTTGTATTAAATATTTGCATAAATTGATTTTGATGGATAAGTGAACTCGACCGGCTGACTGGTCTCATGTTCGAGCGCTGCGATCTCCTCGCGCCTTTTCTGACCTGGGAACGTTCTACCGAGCCGATCGGGTTCTTGATCGCCTCATCCACGGCGCCTATCCACCCGCGCTCGTGGAGATGATCATGATCGGTCTTGCCCTCATCATTCTCGAAACCCTGGCGATGCCAGCTGGATCATAATCGGAGGAGGTTTTAGGCCTAATCTATAACGGGTTTCCTCCCCCAATTGCAGGATTTTCAGATCTTGTCAGCACTCCAATAGGACAATAATTTTGATTCCAAAGGGAAAAAATCCATTTTCCCACACGCCCAGAAAGGGAATTCATGAAAATCAATAAACTGAAACTCAAAAAAGACACCTTATCCTCCTTGGATGCAGGTCAAATAGTAGGTGGATATCCTTCGGATGGACATTGCACTCAAGGCTGCAGCGATGGTGCTTTGTGCACATTGTTTAATATCTGTTCCGGAGGCCCATGCACCAAGAGCTGGCGTTGTCCAATGGAAAATTGATTTATTTTTCGGTTTAATAGTCTCCTTTACAGACACACAGGCCCCCTACGTGGGGGCCGAATGCAATATTTCAATTTCGCCTATTCATCGCTTGTACGATGCATCGACATCATTCTTCATTTAATATAGGATTAACTCGACCGGCTAAAATCGAAGAATACGGACCTGAAAGCAACTGTGGCAAGACTTCTAGCTCGCACCGAAGAGCTCGAAGTGAAGTTGAATTCCCGGTGCAGCTCGATGCCTGGGGATGGACCTTGTCTTGTACCGCGCCCGGTTGATTGGACCATGTGTAAGCATCACGCAGCCTGGGCACTGAGCCAAGCCTAAAGGACCTCGTGGGGCGTCTTGCCCTTGAGCTTTTCGAGGCGCCGGTGGCGGTTATAGAGGTCTATGAACGTCCGCAGCGCATTCCGGAGGTCGTCCAGGGTCTGTTAGATCCGGCCCTCCAGCACTTGCTTCTCGAGGGTGCTCCAGAAGCGCTTGATCACGCCGTTGGTCTCGGGCTCGCTGACATAGGCGAGGCTCTGGCGGATCCCGAGGTGCGTCAGCTCCGTCTGGAAGTGCTCGGAGGTGTATTGGCTGCGGTGGTCGTTCCGCAGGGCCAGGCCCGCCCCGACGCCCTTGACCAGGCCGCCGAAGTGCTTCCGCAGTCCCTGCTTCACGGGCTCCATCGCCTCGAAAGGGTTGCCCACCTCCACGGACTGCGCCAGGGTGGCATCCGTGCCCTAGAGTTCGTTAAGCTTCTCGGTTCAGATGGTGCTGTCGTGGATCTTGGCGTCGTCCTTGGGGGCACGCTGGGGCGAGAACAGGGCGTGCTCCCGCATTAGGCGCAGGATACGCTTGGCGGCGACCTGGATCCGCTTTTCGAACTTCAGCCGGTAGTAGACCTTGCGGTGACCCTCCTCGCGGATCAGAGAACTGGCCAGGTCCTCGCGAATCATGGGGATCAGCACCCCATCGGGGACGATTGGCTTCGGTCCGCGCTTCCGGAGCTTCCCATTCGGCTTCCTACGTTTAAAGAC
>CAZPUI010000194.1:0-8739 GCA_964589695.1 uncultured Solibacteraceae bacterium
GAAAGACCCGGAAAAGGGGCTGAATCGCGTGGTCGGTGCGGAAGTTGGGCTAGCGCCCTGCCGATAGGCTGTTCGCCGTCTCATCCCAAGGCTTCGACGTCCCCGCCCGTGGAGGTCCACATGCGCGACCCAGCGGATCCCACGCCTGTTCCACCGGCCCAGGATCCCGGCCATCCCTCCCTGGAGGCCCTGCTGGACCTCCCGGCCCTCCAGGCGCTGCTGGAGGACTTCCAGGTCCTGACCCAGGCGGTGGTGGCCATTCTGGACCTGCAGGGGAAGGTGCGGGTGGCGGTGGGCTGGCAGGACATCTGCACCCGGTTCCACCGCCTCCATCCGGACACCGCCCGGGCCTGCACGGAGAGTGACCTGTACCTGGTCCAGCACCTGAAGCGGGGGGAGTTCGTGGCCTACCCCTGCCAGAACGGGCTCTGGGATGTGGTGACACCCCTCCATGTGGGGGACTTCCACGTGGGCAACCTCTACACGGGGCAGTTCTTCTACGACGACCAGGAGGTGGACCGGGCGCAGTTCGAGGCCCTGGCGGAGGCCCATGGCTTCGACCGGAAGGCCTACCTGGAGGCCCTGGATCGGGTGCCCCGGTACAGCCGGGCCAAGGTCCAGGCCCTCATGGGCTTCCTGGTGAAGCTCGCGGACCTCATCGGGGAGCAGGGTCTCCGGCGCCTCCAGGAGGCCCAGGCCCATGCGTCCTTGAGAGCCTCCGAAGCCCAGTACCGTTCCCTCTTCGAGGCCGTGCGCCACGGCCTCGTCTACCAGGATGCCCAGGGGCACATCCTGTCCGCCAACCCGGCGGCGGAGCGCATCCTGGGGCTTTCCCTGGACCAGTTGCAGGGGCGGACCTCCGTGGATCCCCGCTGGCAGGCCATCCACGAGGATGGCACCCCCTTTCCGGGGGAGACCCATCCCGGCATGGTGGCCCTCCGTACGGGGCGTCCCGTGGAGGCCGTGGTGATGGGGGTCTTCAATCCGGCCCAGGGCGAGACCACCTGGATCGAAGTGAGCGCCGCCCCCATCTTCCAGCCCGGAAATCCTGTGCCCCACCAGGTGGTGGCCACCTTCGTGGACATCACCGCCCGCCGCCGGGCGGAGGAGGCACGCGAGCTCAGCGAGCTCAGGCTGGACCACGCGTTCGCTGCCTCCCCCATCGGCATGGCCCTGGTGGCCCCGGAGGGCCGCTTCCTGCGTGTCAACCCCACCTTCTGCGCCATGGTGGGCTGGTCCGAGGCGGAGCTGCTGGCCACGGGGTTCCAGGCCATCACTTTCCCGGAGGACCTGGCCCCGGACCTGGAACGGGTGCAGGAGGTGCTGGAGGGGACGCGGGCCACCTACCAGATGGACAAGCGCTACCTTCACCGGGAGGGCCATGTGGTCTGGGCCCAGTTGAATGTTTCCCTGGTGCGGGATGCCCAGGGGGCGCCCCTCCACTTCGTCTCCCAGATCCAGGACATCTCGGCGCGAAAGGTGGCGGAGGCGCGGATCCGGAAGAGCCAGGCCATGCTCACCCAGGTGCTGGACACCATCCCCCAGTCGGTCTTCTGGAAGGATCGGGAGAGCCGCTACCTGGGCTGCAACCAGGCCTTCGCCCGGGCGGTGGGCCTCGCCCATCCCCGGGAGATCGTGGGCCGGACCGATTTCGACCTGCCCTGGCCCCGGGCGGAGGCCGAGGCCTACCGGGCCGACGATCGGGAGGTGATGGAGGGCAACCGTCCCAAGCACCACATCCTCGAGCCGTTGCAGCAGGCCGATGGCACCCGCCTCTGGATCGACACCACCAAGGTGCCCCTCCTGGGGGAGGGCGGCCTTCCCTTCGGGGTGCTGGGGGTCTACCAGGACATCACGGAGCGCAAGCGCAACGAGGACGAACTCCACTCCGCGCACCTGCGGCTCCGGGCCCTCTGGGACATCGCCGCCCTCTCGGGCGCCCCCCTGAAGGTGATCTGCGATTCGGTGCTGGAGACCCTGGGGCGGATGACCCAGAGCCCCTTTGGCTTCCACGGCTTCCTGGACGAGGACGCCTCCGCCATGACCATCCATGCCTGGAGCGGCGAGGCCATGGTGGGGTGCGGGATCCTGGACAGGCCCACGGTCTTCCCCATCGCCCAGGCGGGGATCTGGGCCGAGGCCGTCCGCCATCGGAAGCCCCTGGTCCTCAACGACTACGCGACGGTCCACCCCGCCAAGCGCGGACTGCCCCAGGGCCATGTGCCCCTGGAGCGGCTGCTGGTGGTGCCCTTCCTCGTGGAGGGGCGGATCGTCAGTGTGGCCGCCGTGGCCAATCGGGGCTGGGACTACGGCCCCGAGGACGTGGCCCAGATCACGGCCTTCCTGAGCGGGGTCCAGGCCATCATCGACCGGGCCGCCATGGAGCAGTCCCTGCGGGAGCGCGAGGCCTGGTACCGGACCATTCTCCAGACGGCCATGGATGGCTTCGTGGTAGTGGACGAAGGAGGCTGGATCCGCCAGTCCAACGAGGCCTACGCCAGGACCATGGGCTATGCCCTGGAGGAACTGGTGGGCATGCACCTGGGTCAGTTGGAGGCCCAGGAGGCCCCGGAGGAGATGGAGGCCCACATCCGGATGGTCTTCGAACGGGGGAGCCACCGGTTTGTGTCCCGCCACCGCAGGAAGGACGGGACGCTCCGGGACATGGAGGTGAGCGTCCAGGTGGTGCCCGGGGCCGAGAAGCGGATGGTGGCCTTCATGCGGGACATCACGGAGGCCAGGCGTGCGGAGGACGAGCGGGAACGGCTTCGCCTCCAGCTCCACCATGCCCAGAAACTGGAGAGCCTGGGCAGCCTGGCGGGGGGGGTGGCCCACGACCTGAACAATGTACTGGGGGCCATCCTCAGCCTGTCTTCCACCTTCCGCACCCGCTTCACCCCCCCGGATCCCATGGCCAAGGCCCTGGACACCATCACAAGCGCCTGCACCCGGGGCCGGGACGTGGTGAGGAGCCTGCTCGTCTTCGCCCGCCGGGAGCTGGAGGAGGAGCGGGCCGTGGATCTGAACGTGCTCGTGACGGAAACGGTGCAACTCCTCTCCCATACGACCCTGAAGCGGGTCAGCCTGGTGACGGACCTCCACCCGGGGTTGCCCTCCGTCCTGGGGGACGGGGCCGCCCTTAGCCACGCCCTCATCAACCTCTGCGTCAACGCCGTGGATGCCATGCCCCACGGGGGCACCCTCACCTTGTCCACTTGCCGGGCCGAGGATGGCGGCCTGGTGCTGGGGGTGGCGGACACCGGGGAAGGCATGAGCCCCGAGGTGCTGGAGAAGGCCATGGACCCCTTCTTCACCACGAAGCCCCTGGGCAAGGGGACGGGGCTCGGGCTCTCCATGGTCTACGGCACGCTCCAGGCCCACGAGGGCAGGGTTACCCTGCACAGTCGCCTGGGGGAGGGGACGGAGGTGCGGCTCGCCCTCCCCCCCGCCCGCACTGTCGTGCCCGAGGTGCGGGTGGAGGCCCCCGTGGAACCCGCGGGCCGGGGACTGCGGATCCTGCTGGTGGACGACGATGACCTCATCCGGCAGGCGGCCACCACCATGGTGGAGGTGCTGGACCACGAGGTTGTCTCCTCCCCAGGAGGCCGGGAGGCCCTCGCCCTGCTGGACGGTGGGCTGGAAGTGGACCTGGTGATCCTGGACATGAACATGCCGGACCTGAGCGGGGCCCAGACCCTGCCCATGATCCTGGCCCGGAAACCCTCCCAGAGGGTCCTGGTGGCCTCGGGCTACCTGGACGAGGCCGCCCTGGCCCTCCAGCATGCCCACCCCACCGTGCGCTTCATCGCCAAACCTTTCACCCTCCGGGAGCTGCAGCAGGTCCTGGGGGAGGTGATGGGCGAGGGTCGCGCACGCTTCGGGCTATGATGCGGGGCGGGTCCTCCACCATGTCCTCCCCCCTTCCGTCCTCCCTCTCCCTGCCCCAGGTCGGTCCCATCGTGCGGGGGCTCTACGACACGGGCCAGGTTCAGGCCGCGGAGCTCTTGCTGCGCTCCATGCTGGCGGCCAACCCCTGGAGCCCCGAACTCTGGCACTTCGCGGGGGTGATGGCCCACTTGGGCGGCCAGGCTGAATGGGCCTGCACCCTGCTGGAGGAGTCGCTGCGTCTGGAGGGCGGCAACCCGGAATGCCTGCTCAACCTGGGGCTGGTCCAGGCGGCCCGGGGGCGCATCCCCGAGGCGGCCCAGGCCTTCCAGAGGGTGCTGGCCTTGGATCCAGACCATGAGGCGGCCCATCGGAACTTGGGCCGGGCCCTCCAGGACCTGGGGCAGTGGGAGGCTGCGGCAGCGCACCATGTCTGGGTGCTGCGCCGCTGCCCCGGGGACCGCGAAACCCTGAACAACCTGGGCATTGCCCACCTGGAGATGGGACGCCCCGCGGAGGCCCAGACCTGCTTCCAGGAGGCCCTGAGCCTCTCGGAGGATCTGCCCGCGGCGCGCCTCAACCTGGGCAATGCCCTCAAGGCCCAGGGCCGTTTCGAGGAGGCCCTGGCCCAGTACCACCAGGTGCTGGCGACCCGACCGGAATGGCCCGAGGCCCGGTACAACCTGGCCATGGCCCTGCTGGAACTGGGGCGCTTCGCCCCCAGCCTGGAGGCCTTCGCGGCGGTCCTGCAGGAAAGACCCGAGCACCCCGAGGCCCTGTACGGGGCCGGGAAGGCCTTGGTGGCCCTGGGGCGGGGGGAGCAGGCCCTGGGGCTCTTCCGGCAGGCCGTGACCCTGAGCCCCCACTTGGCCGAGGCCCACGGCGAGCTGGGACTCGGGCTCATGGCCCATGGGCTCTGGGAGGAGGCGGCCCGCCACAGTGTCCGGGCCCTGCAGATCCGGGAGAACCCGGAGACCCGGGCCTGTTTTGTGCAGTATGTGCGCCAGGTGACGAACCTGCCCCAGGATACGGACCTCCGACCCTACCTGGTGCGGGCCCTCCGAGGCCCCTGGGCCCGACCTGCGGAATTGGCCCCCCTCTGCCTGACCCTGCTGGCCGCCACCCCCTCCTGGAGCCACTGGCTCCCCCGGGCCCTGCAGGCCTGGCCCCGAAGCCTGGACGAGGCCGAGGTGCGGGGGCCCCAGGGGCCGGAGCTGGAGGATGTCCTGCTGCTGGAGCTGCTCCAGTCCACGCTGGTGGTGGGGCTGGCCTGGGAGCGTTTCCTCACCCTGCTGCGCCGACAGGTGCTCCAGTGGGTGGTGGCGCAACGCTTCCCCGAGGAACTCCTGCCCTTCGCCGCCGCCCTGGCCCGGCAGTGCTTCCTGAACGAGTATGTCTTCGCCACCACGCCGGAGGAGGATGCCCTGGTGCACGATCTCCGGGCGCGGGTGCGGGGCTGCCAGGAGCCAGGGGAGGCCAGTCTGGTGGCCCTGGGATGCTACGAACCCCTGGTGGGTCCCGAGCTCCTCGCCCGAACCTGGTCGGCCCCGGTCCAGGCCCTCCTGGTCCAGCAGGTTCAAGAACCCCTGGAGGAGGCCAACCTCAAGGCCGCCCTGCCCCTCAGGACTCCGATCCGGGAAGGGACCTCGGCGCGGGTGCGGGCGCAGTACGAGGTCCATCCTTACCCACGCTGGGTCCGCACCCTTCGCCCCCTGGAGGCGCCGACCCTGGACGCCTTTGTCCACCGTCAATTCCCCCTGGCCCCCTTCCGCCCCTCGGGGAAGATCGGACCCGTGGACATCCTGGTGGCGGGCTGCGGCACGGGGCGCCAGGCCATCGAACTGGCCTCCCTCTGCCGCCAGGCCCGGGTGCTGGCCCTGGACCTGAGCCTGGCCAGCCTGGCCTATGGGGCCCGGAAGGCCCGGGAACTGGGTCTGGGGAACGTGGACTTCATCCAGGGCGATCTTCTGGAGGTGGGCGCCCTGGGGCGCACCTTCGATTTCATCCAGGCCTTTGGGGTGCTCCATCATCTGGAGCGCCCCCTGGAGGGCTGGAGGGCCCTCCTTTCGGTCCTGGAGCCGGAAGGAATCCTGGCCCTGGGGCTCTACAGCGAACTGGGGCGCCAGGATGTGGTGGCCGCCCGGGACTTCATTGCCCAGGGTCGCTACGGCAGTACCACCGGTGAAATCCGTCGCTGCCGCCAGGACCTGCTGGCCCAGGGCAGCCGCTTCGCCAATTTCCACCAGAGCCAGGACTTCTTCAGCACCAGCACCTGCCGGGACCTGCTGTTCCACGTCCAGGAACACCGCATCACCCTGCCCCAGCTCAAGGAACTCCTGCAGACCCTGGACCTCACCTTCAGCGGTTTCCAGGTCCCTCCCGAACTGTCCCGGGCCTACCGCGAACGCTTTCCCCTGGATCCCACCGGCACGAACCTGGACAACTGGCATCGTTTGGAAACCGAGTGGCCCATGATCTTCTGCGCCATGTATCAGTTCTGGGTACAGAAGGCCCAGGCGTATCCCGGGGGCTGAGGGGGGGCCGGCGGTCCGGCCCCCCTTGTGATCCGATCCTTCAACTCCTTGCTTTTGCGCAGAGAGCTGAAGTCCACTGGTGTGGCAACATTCTTCTTTTCAAGAGTTTAAACACGGAGGACACGGAGGACACGGAGAAAGCACGGGGACTTTTTGGAGGGTGTAAGGAGTTACACGGCACGGCAGATCCGTGCGATTAGTTTTTCGAGGCAAGCGTCCAAAGGCTTCCAGGCCTGCCAGCTTGTGCTGGGCGTGCGGCAAAGCCGCGCGCGTTCCAACCGGGGCGGAGCCCTGGAGAACACGTCGGTGCTCCCTGGCTCCGCCCCAGCTGGAACCAGTCCAGAAAGCCGGGTTCCGAGAATTTCCTTTTCTTGTCTCCGTGCTTTCTCATGCCACGCATGCGTGGCATCTCTGTGCTCTCCGTGTTTAACCTGCTCTTCGGTTGCGGCCGGAAGCCGCGCTGTGTGGGTTGCTGGATCTACTTGTGGTAGTTCGGGTAGGCGGGGCGCTTGACCTTGGTGGGCGGGTTCTTTTGCAGGGCCTCCAGAACCTCCTTCACGCCGCGCTCCAGCTGGGTATCACGTCCTTCGCGCCAGGCCTTGGGATCCAGATCGACTTCCAGGTCGGGTGCCACACCTTCGTTTTCGATGCCGAACTTTCCTTCGGGGCTGTAGAAGGCAAAGTGCGGTGCCGTGACCGTTCCCCCGTCCATGAGGGTCGGGTACCCCCCGATGCCCACCAGGCCGCCCCAGGTGCGCTTGCCGATGAGCGGCCCGAGGCCCGCACGCTTGAAGAGCCAGGGCATGTAGTCCCCGCCGCTGCCGGCGTGCTCATTGATCAACATGGCCTTGGGTCCGGCCATGGTGCCGAAGGGTTGGCGGAAGTCTTCGCCGTAGCGCACCGCCCAGTAGCTGTTCACGGGCTTCTTGAGGTAGTCGATGATGTAGTCGGCCGCGCTGCCACCGCCATTGAAGCGCTCGTCGATGACGGCACCCTGCTTGTCCAGCTGGGCGAACCAGTAGCGGTTGAAGTTGGTGTAGCCGCCCTGGCCTGTGTCGGGAAGCCAGACATAGGCGAGCTTATTGCCACTGAGCTGGGAAACTTTGCGGCGGTTCCCCTCGACCCAATCCAGGTTGCGCAGACCCGCCTCACTGGCCACGGGCACCACGGTCACTTCGCGGGATCCCGTTCCATCCGCAGCTGGGCCCACCTTCAGGACCACCTGCTTGCCGGCGGTGTTCTCCAGCAGGCGGTAGGGGCTGTCCGTGGCGGTGAGTTCAACGCCATTGATGGCCAGGAGGAATTCCCCCACCTTCACTTCGGCCCCGGGTTGGGTGAGGGGGGACTGGGTCTGGGGGTTCCAGTTCTCCCCGTTGTAGATCTTGGCGAACTTGTAGCGCCCCTGCTCCACGGCATAGTCAGCGCCCAGCAGTCCACCTGGAATCCGGCGGGGGTTCGGGAAATCACCCCCCCCGATGTAGAGGTGACCCACCGTCAGCTCTCCGAGCATCTCTCCGAAGAGGTAGTTCAGGTCGGCGCGGTGGTTCAGTCCCTCCACATAGGGGGCATAGCGCTTCTCCGCGGCCTTGAGATCCAGGCCGTGATGGTTGGAGGCGTAGAAGAAATCCCGCTCCAGGCGCCAGGCCTCGCGGTACATCTGCTTCCACTCGGCCCTGGGATCCACGCGGATCTCGGCGGACTCGAGGTTCAAGCGGCCTTCTCCGGGCTTGGGTGCGGCACCGGCTGCGGTGATGAACCAGCCCCCCGACTGCCGTACGAGGGCCTTCTCCCCATTGGCACTCAAGCTGAAGGACTGCACGCCCTCCATGACCTTTTCCAGCTTGCGCTTCTTGAGGTCGAACTTGTGCAGGATCACCCCCGCCATCGGGGTGCCGGGCTGAGGGGTGCCCATCTCGGCCACGAAGAGGGTATCGGCCTTTCCGGGGACGATGCCGAGGATGTTGCGCTCGGGGATGGGCAGGGCCAGGATCCGCTGGGCCAGGCCTTCGAAGTCGATGACCACCGGTGGGACCTTCTTCTCCGCGGGCTTGACCTCGTCCTTCTTGTCTCCGGCCTTGGCGTCGGACTTCTTTTCTTCCTTCTTCGGCTCCTCCTTCTTGGGTTCCGGAGCCACCTTCTCTTCGTCGCTCTCCGGGGCCAGGGGGGAGACCTCTCCCTTCTTGAGCACCGCGAGGTAGACGCTGCGTGTGGTCTCGTGGGGGTAGGAGTTCATGTCGAAGGGAGCCACCCTGGGACCGATGTTCGTGCTGGCGGTGAAGTAGAGGTACTTGCCGGAAGCATCGAAGGCCGCACCCACGAC
>CAZPUI010000195.1:0-2092 GCA_964589695.1 uncultured Solibacteraceae bacterium
ATCCGAAAGACGGGTCGCCAACCGTCGGATGATTCCTCGAAGACCTGGGCAAAGTAGTCCCCCAACGAAGGCCGCAGGTTGGCAAAGTACCGCTGCACATCCTGAAGGCTCCCGAAGGGCAATGGCCACGACGCCATCCAGCTTCGCCACCCTTCCAGGTAGGCCGCGCCCTTGGGTTCGGCATGCATATCCTCCAACACCAGGGCCGCGACCCGCTCGGGGTGATGGGCGGCATAGACCCACGCGTTCAGGGCGCCCGTGGAATGTCCAAGGATGGCAAACCGCGTGAGCCCCAGCTGATCCACGGCGCAGGCCAGATCCGCCACGAAGTCTTCACGCGTGTAACCCTCCAGGGGCTTGTCGGAACCGCCGTGGCCGCGCTGGTCCAGGGCGATGCAGCGATGGTTGGGCGAGAGCCCTTCCATCACGGCCCTCCAGCATGAACCGCGGCCCATGGCGCCATGGAGGAAGAGCACCGGGAAGCCGCCGCCTCCTGTATCCAGATAGCGAAGGCGAACGCCTCGTCCCTCCAGGTTCATGACTGAATCCATTGGTTCACCTTCTCCAGCAATCGGATCAGCTCATGGCGCTCATCCGTGGTCAAACAGGCCTCGGGGTCCAAAGTGGTCTTCCCGCTGCGCCAGAGGGTCTGAGGCACGGATGCCAGCTTTTCCCTCCCCGCTTCCGTCAGTTCGACGATCACCCACTTGGCATGGTCCGGATCCCGCCGCCGCTGCACGAATCCCGCCCGTTCCAGGGTGCCGATCATGGAGGTGGCCGTGGGGCGGTCCGCGAAGGTCAGGTCCGCGATCTGGCTGGGCGCCAGTCCTCCTGTCTCCTGCAGCTTGCGGAGTACGTAGATCTGCTTGGGATTCAGGCCGTGGGGCGCCAGGTCCCGTGCCACCCGTCGCTCCCAGGTCAGGTGGGTCCTTGCAACAAGTTCCATCAGTGGGGTGCCCATGGTTAGAAATCTAATCGTGATGCCCTGCGCGGTCAAGGTGTTACACCCCTCCTCAACCTGGGGGCAACCGTTGCGGATCTAAGCCTTGAACGCGCCTGCTGTTCACCCTCCCACCCTGGGGTCGAAACTGAACCCCCTGGAGAAGCTTTCAAGACCCAAGCACCGGTGGCTCCCCTCAGCGGCCTCGTGGGGCGGACCCTGAAGGGGCAACCCTTCCCCGGGCGTTCTACTTCGCCACGGGACCCTCCGGGGGGACCTGATCCAGGTCCAGGTGGATGGGTGGACCTACGAACTCTGATCCAGGGTCACTTCCCCCCTCGTGCCATCCACGGTGATGACCTGGCCGTCCTGGATGCGGGCCAGGGCCCCCGAGACCCCCACCACCGCGGGAATGCCGTATTCCCGGGCCACGATGGCACCGTGGCAGAGGGCGCCCCCCGCCTCCAGCACCAGCCCCCCCGCCAGCCGGAAGTGCGGGGCCAGCCCGGTGCCGGTGGGGGGGGCCCCCGGGATCTCCCCCTTGGCCAGGCGTGGGCCTTCGCTGGGCTCCCGCACGCTGCGGGCGACGCCCGGGATGCGCCCGATGCCGCCCGCCAGGCCGTGGAGCCGTGGGCCGTCCAGCACCGGGCCCGTGTCCACGGGAAGCCCATCGCTCCGGAGGATGAAGGGCGCCGGTTGCCGAACCTGGCGGGCCCAGCGCGCCTGGCCTTCGCGGATTCGGGCCTTCCACGCCTGGGGGTTCTGGCCTTCCTGGCCGGCCTCCAGTTCCGGAAAGGTGAGGAAGTACACATCCTCCGCCGCCGCCAGCCACCCTTCTGCCACCAGCCGGCGTCCGATCTCCCCAAGGATGCGCCGGGTGCCGGGGAACATCTTCACGCCGTAGAACTTCTCGTTTTCCCGCCAGGGGAAGTAGTCATGGACCAGGCGCAGGCCGAATCGGAAGAGCCCGCGTCCCAGGGGGGAGAGGCGGCCCTCGATCTCCCGGGTGAGGGCCTCCCGGCGGGCCGCCGCCGCCTGGAACTGGCGCAGGGGGTCCCAGTCCTCGGGACCCTGCTGGAGGTAGCTCCGGATCGTCTGGTGAAGGTAGGAAGGATCCTCCTTCCAGCTGGGGTGGCCCAGGTCCAGGTCCTT
>CAZPUI010000195.1:2102-8707 GCA_964589695.1 uncultured Solibacteraceae bacterium
AACTGCCCCAGGCGGCCGAGGAAGGCCCGGCCCTCCGGCGTGGCCTCCAGGGCGACCTCCACATCCTGGACCTCTGGATCCAGGTAGATCCTCCGTACGTCCTCGGACACCCGGCTCAGGCGGTACAGCTCCAGGGCCGTTTCCATTGACTTGTTGCCCGGGACACCCCCGGCGAGCTCCACCAGGGGAAGGTCGGGCCAGCGTCGCGTGAGGCGCTGCACCAGGGACCATCCGAGCATGGATTTTCCGGACACGATCAGCAGCGGGAAGCCGAAGCGGGCCGTGAGCCCCGCGAAGCGACGCACCTCCTCCAGCAGCTCGGGAATGGAGCGCCCCTCCAAGGTTTGGCGCTCGTAGGCCTGACCCTTCACCCAGTAGGCATCACAGCGACGTTGGAGGGCCCGGGCGGAGGCCAGCCAGGGGAAGCGCAGGCCCGTCCACAGGGCCCGGAGCATGGGACCCACCAGCCGCCATCGGGGGATCGGGGGCCGCAGGGGCCGGAAGGTGCCCGTGGCCGTGAGGTGCGCGAAGGCCTCCCCGGCCTCCCGATCCAGGGGCTTCAGCACCCGCTGCATCAACCCACCCAGGAGGGGATGGCCCAGGAGCAAGGTCATGTTCCAGTAGGTCCGGCCGTTCACCAGGTCCACCAGATGGTTGTAGGGGAAGAGGGGAGACCGGGGCCGCAGTCCCAGAAGGGCCGCCATGACCTCGGGCACCAGGAGATCGTTGAAGAAGGACCATGCCATGGGCTTCAAGGGGTAGGGCATGTTCTCCCGGGTGTTCCAGTTGCACCAGTGCACCACCTGGTCACGGCAGAGGGCCTGGATGTGGGGATGGGCCCACAGGACGTGGAGGCTGGGTTCCAAGGTGGTGATGGGTCGTGCCTGGAGCAGGTGCAGGTGACCCTCCCCGTACGACCACTCCAGGTCCTGGGGGCCGCCGAAATGGGTCTCCACCTGGCACGCGAGGGCACAGAGTTCGCGGATCACCGGCTCGGGAAGGACGGGCTCTGCGCCCTGGGGTCGGATCTGCATCGCCCCGGTGCACCGGTTCACCTTGATCTCATCGGGGGTGAGGGTGCCCGACACCAGGGCCTCGCCGCATCCCCGGGCGGCGTTGAGGACCAGGGTCCCCGGGTCATTGCCGATGGGATCCACGGTGAAGAGCACCCCCGCCACCTCCGTGGGGGCCATGCGCTGCACCAGGACCGCCATGGCCGGGGCCTCGCCCGGCTCCCGGTACGCCCGGGCCCGCTCGGAATCCAAGGAAGCCCAGCAGGCCTCGATGGCCCGGAAAGGCTCGGGCTCAGACCCCACGTTCAGGATCGTCCCGTACTGCCCCGCAAAGGACCGATCGGCCTGGTCCTCGGCGGTGGCGGAAGACCGCACGGCCGCCGGGCCTCCAAGGTCCCGGAAGGCCAGGGCCAGAGACCCCTTCCAGGCGTCTGGGACCTTGTCCCCCGAGGCCCGGAAGGCCTCCACGCACACCACGAACCCCTGGGGCACCGGGAAGCCCGCCTGGCGCAGGGCCGCCAGACGGGAGGCCTTGCCCCCCGTGCGGGCCGACTCCCGGGCCTCCGGGGCATCCAGGGACAGCCACCGGGGAACCTGGGAGAGGCGTTCGTCGCACATGGGAGGGATCCTGGCCCCCATCCTCCCATGCTTCCGTACCAAGGAATCTCTGGACCCTCACCCGGGCTACCATGTCCGATGCCCGCATCCTCCCGCCCCCTGGAACCCCACCCAAGCAGCCCTCGCCGGGCCCTGCTCGTGGGCAATTCCGATGGCATCGGTCGGGCGGCCACCCGGCGCCTGCTGGACCAGGGCTGGGAAGTGTTGGGGGTGTCCCGGCGGGAGGCTCCCATCGTGGACCCGCATTACCGGCACGCGGTGCTGGATGTGGCGAAGCCCGGTTTCACGGATGGCCTCCGGGGTCTGGTGGGGGATGGCCCCCTGGACCTCTGTGTCTATTGCGCGGGGATCGGCGAGGCCCTCGACCGGGAGAACCTGGGGCTGGATGTCCGAACCTTCGAGGTGAACCTCACCGGTCTGGTTCGAACGGCGTCGGTGGTCCTTCCCCCCATGGTTCGGCGTGCCCAAGGGCATCTCATCGGGCTCTCCAGTCTGGCGGATGAGCTGATCTCTTCTGAGGCGCCGGCCTACGCGGCCTCCAAGGCGGGCTTCTCCAGCTACCTGGCCGGGCTGGCCCGGGCCCTCCGGCCCCGGGGCGTGGCCGTGACCACCCTGCGCTTTGGCTTTGTGGACACCAAGATGGCCAAGGGACCCGTCCGGCCCTTCCTCCTGACCGTGGACCAGGCCGTGGACCACGTGGAAAGGTGCATGCGCCACAAGCCCATGCGGTACACCACCCCGAAGGTCATGATCCCCGTGGTCAAAGTGCTGAAGGTGCTGGGGGCCCTGCGGCGAGGATGACGGCGGATTTCGGGCCGGGTGAGACCCATTCAGTCCGGCAGGGGGGCTTGGGGCCGAGTGCTCGCACATGACCCGCTCGAGATGCTCACGGCGGAGCCGGTGGACTCGGAAATCGGGTGGGCATGCGCCTCGTGGCTGCGGGGCTCTGCCACAGGTTTCCGCTGCCGATCTGGAGCTGGCGCCCCACAATGCCCCGAACACGACGAACCATGCCCATGGAGGAGGGGCGCCAGGCCATGAGCGTCTAACTCGCCCAGGTGGGGGTGGCCATAGGCACCGGTGATTCGCGATATCCCTCGCCAACGCTGCGCTCCTCGAGCTTGGAGGACATGTCGAGGGGCAGGTTTCCTCTCAAGCGTTTCAGGCCATAAAGTCCGTTCATGCATAGGGACATGAGCGCGGCTCCTGGTCTCAGGGTAAAGAGTGAACGGAGCATCCGCCTCAGCGTGTGCGCAGGGGAGAAGGCCTTCCGCCAAAGCTGGGTGTGGGCGTCTTTCAACTGGGAGGGCGTCATGCGCCGTGGCAGGAACGCAACGTTATAGCCGTTGAAGCAACGCCATCCCCGGTCTGGGAGAAGCCGGTTTTCCTCGGCAAAGCATTGCCAGAGCTTGGTGCCCTTGAAGGGCGTCAAGACGCTGATGAAGGGCACGTCGATGCCGATCTCGGCCATGTGCCGTGCCATGGCCGTGATGGTCTCCGGGGTGTCATGGTCGAATCCGGCGATCAGGCCTGCCATGACGCATATCCCGCGCCTGTGCAGCTTCTTGACGGCCTTTCGGTAACTCTCTACGTGGTTCTGCCGCTTGCCCGCCGATTCCAGGGATTCGCGTGTGAAGGTCTCGATGCCCAGGAAGATGCCGATACAGCCCGATTTCTGCATCAGGTCCAGCAACTCCTCGTCTTCCGTGATGTCCATGCTGGCTTGGGTCAGCCACCACTTCCGGAGTGGGATCATTCCGGTCAGGAGTTCTTTCACATAGCGACGATTCAGGGTGAGGTTATCGTCCCAAAACCAGACCACCTTCCTTTGCCACCAGCGCGGAAAGCGGTCGTACGCGACATCCGCCAGCACGGACTCCACCGGTCTCAACCTGAACCCAGGGTTCATCGCAGGGGTGGAGCAGAATGTACAGGTGTACGCGCATCCCCTGGTGGCCTGCACGACCTTGCGTATGAAGAAGTGCCTGGATAGCAAGTCATACCGGGGCGTGGGAAGCTTTTCCAATGAGGGGGTGGCACCTTGATAGGTCGGTGCCAGGCTTCCCCTTTCCGCATCCTGGAGAACTTGGCTCCAGACGCCTTCTGCCTCCCCGATGACGATGGAATCGAAGTGAACCAGGCTCTCTTCCGGGCAAAAGGTGGCGTGAGGTCCACCCGCAATGACGCGCTTTCCGAGCTGCCTAAAAGTGTCCGCGATGGCGTAGGCTTCCTCGGCAAACCCGCTGAAGAAGGAAAGGGCGATCAGGTCCGCGTTGGTCTCGAAATCGATGGGCTCCACCTGCTGGTGGATCACGCGCACCTGGTGCGCATCAGGCGTGAGGGCAGCCAGGTGGATACCGGTAAGCGGAGGGACAAAATTGGCCTCATGTCCCATCCTGTAACGCTTTTGGTAGACAACGATGATTTCAATCTTCATGACCACTCCTTATGATGGCGGCCAGTTTGAAACCGGTCGGTGAATGGCCTGTGTGCCTCCGTGAAGCTTTGGTGAACCCCAAGGGGCAGTCTCTCGTACCCACGGCACCTTGGACCGGAAGCGATCCGGTCGTAAGCCGTCGATGATCTGGCCGGGACGCATGCGTTCCGGCAGAGGGACTTCGCTTTAAGTCCCTCTGCGGGCAGACGCGCGAAGCGCGATGATCTGGTGCCCGCAGAGGGACTTGAACCCCCACTCCCGTGAAGAAAGCAGATTTTGAGTCTGCCGCGTCTGCCATTCCGCCATGCGGGCCAGGGGTTGAGGATAGCGCAGGCGAGGGGGGCAGGGGAACCCCTCGGCGTTGGGGGTGAGCAATCTTGGATTTGCGTCTTGGTGGAGCCCTGGGGTGACCAGGTGGTTCCAGGGCTGCGCGGGTCGCGCACCAAGGGGGCAAGGTTGGTCTTCCGGCAGGGCGAGATCCCTCGGTGGGTGCACGCTGGGCGGTCGCACCGGGACCATGGGATCCTGGTGGTACCTGTTGGGAGAACGAATGCCCAGGAACCCTGCTGCCTTTGGACCCGTGGCTCAGCCGTTGTTTGACGACTTTGAAGTGGAGCCAGGACCTAGCCTGGATTCGGGCGGCGTCGCCATCCGGGGGCACAGGGAGGCACTGAGTCCAGAACAGAAGCGTTTCAATCAGCTGACGACGCGAATCCGGAACCTCGAGGCACGGATCGCTCAAGCTGAGAAGGATCACTTGGAGCTGAAGCAGCGCTACAGCCAGGACTACTTTCCCGCCGTGACGGCCCTTGGGGAGTCCCGGGTCGCCTTGGCCATGGCGCTGGATGAAGCGGTGGGTCGGCAACGGGCAACCAAGACGGAGGCCCGGCTCCTGAAGCGGGTGATTCCCCTGCTGCTGCAGTCGGCCTTTGGTCTCGTGGATCCGACGCCTGAAGCGCTGATCCTCCATGACAAGTACGCTCAGAAGCCCCTTGCTGCAAGCCAGCGGAACACGGAGGTGGAGGAGCAGGAGGCCTTCCTGGACCTGGTGGAAGGGCTGGGCTTCGAAGTACCGCCCGAGGTTCGGGACCAGGTGCAGGATCCCCAGGCGATGGAGGCCTTTGCGGAGCGCATCCAGCGGGAATTCCTTGAAACGTTGTCCAGGGAGCAGGTGCCCCAAAGGCCGCGCAAGAAGACAAAGAAGGCGCTCGAACGGGAAGCCAAAGCAAAGGAGATGGAGACCCTCAAACAGCGCAGTCTCCGGGATGTCTACATCGCCCTGGCCAGGGTGCTGCACCCGGACATCGAGCCCGAGGCCTCCCTGAAGGTTCAGAAGGAGGACTTGCTCAAACGGGCCACCGTTGCCTACGAGGAAGGGAATCTGATGGCGCTCCTCCGTCTGGAAATGGATTGGCTTGAATCCACCGGGCTCCAGGATGCGCCCACGGACAAGCTGACCCTCTACCTCGAACTGCTCAAGGATCAGGTCAAGGACCTGGAGGGGGCCTGTCGGGAGGCGGAGAATCGGTGGAGCACTGAATTCAACACCTGGGCACTCTCGCGCCAAGGGTTTCTGAGGGAGCTTCGCGAGGGCAGGATCCAAGCCATACAGGAAAGGGGGGAGATGGTTCGATTCCTGAATCGCGTGAAACAGGAACCCACCCACCTGGAGGCTTGCCTCAAGGAACTCCTCCAGGTGCTGACCTGATCGTCGTTCAGGTCCCACCACACTGATAACGCTGAGGTTGGCGGGACTGGCAAGGACGCATTCCTGTGCTGTCTACAGCCTTCGAAGCCCGCCACGTTCGGAACGGTGACCTGACCTGAAAACACGGGAACCGGTCCTCCTGGAAGGTCCTGGAGGTTCCTGGGTTGAAACGTCAGGCAGGGTTTTTGGCCAGGACGCGCTATTCCTGCGCGTCCTGGGTTGGGTCCAGGGGGGCACGCTCTGGGTGAGCTCGGGGGTGAAAGACCCTCGGGTTAGGGCTGGATGCCGCGTGGAGTGGTCGGGGCCAGAGTACCCTTCGGGTTCTGGGGCTCCGTGAGGATCGCCTAATCCCCCAGGCGTCGGGCCAAGGCGTGGCCCATGTCCGCGGGGCTCTTCACCACCGTGATGCCGGCGGCCTCCAGGGCGGCCATCTTGTCGGCGGCCGTGCCCTTGCCCCCGCTGATGATGGCGCCGGCGTGACCCATGCGGCGTCCCGGAGGGGCCGTCTGGCCGGCGATGAAACTCACCACGGGTTTGGTCACGTGGGCCTTCACGTAGGCCGCGGCTTCCTCCTCCGCGCTGCCCCCGATCTCACCGATCATGATGATGGCCGCGGTGTCGGGGTCCCCTTCGAAGAGCTTGAGGCAGTCGATGAAGTTGGTGCCGTTCACGGGGTCACCGCCAATGCCGATGCACGTGGACTGTCCGATGCCCAGGGCGGTGAGCTGCCCCACGGCCTCGTAGGTCAGGGTGCCCGGGCGGGGCACCCCCCCCACCTGGCCCAGGTTGTGGATACGGCCCGGCAGTGTTCGCGTCTTGGCCCATCCCG
>CAZPUI010000196.1:0-8697 GCA_964589695.1 uncultured Solibacteraceae bacterium
CTGGGCACCTCCCTGGCCGCCATCGTGTGGCTGGACATCGCCATCACCAAGTTCACCCATGGCGCCTGGATCGTGGTGCTGCTCATCCCGGCCATGGTGGTAGTGTTCGTGCGGATCCACCGCCACTACATCCGGGTCCGGTCCCTCCTGGCCGCCAGCCGCACGGAGGAGATCTACCCCCGCCGGAACCGGGTCATCGTCCTGGTGAGCCGCATCCACCGCGGCACCCTGGAGGCCCTGCGCTATGCCCGCACCATCGGCGAGCACGGCCAGATCGAGGCCCTCACCATCGACTTCCCCGATGCCTACGGCCAGCCCAGTGCTGAGTGGATCCGCCTGGAATCCGACTGGCACCACTACTGCGAAGGCATTCCCCTCCGGGTCATCGAGAGCCCCTACCGCAAGGTGGTGGAGCCCATCGTGGCGGAGATCGACCGCATGCGGGAGTGCGAGCCTGAACTGACCTACACGGTGGTGCTCCCCGAATTCGTCACGGAGAACTGGTGGGGCAACGTGCTGCACAACCAGACCGCCCTGCGCCTCAAGACCGTGCTGCTCACGCGGCCCAAGGTGGTGGTGATCAGCATCCCGTTCCATCTCGGGGCAGATGTATAGTCAGTCCCGCCATCGACAGGGCATCGAACCTGGGGCACCATCGCCCCAGGAGGTTCGAGATGGCGGAGCGGATGACAGGCGCTGAACTGGTGGCCCTGATCCAGAGGGTGTTCATTCCACGATCCACGGATACGGGCATCGGCATCATGGTGGACCTACCGGATGCCAAGGTGGCCGACGATGGGGCCTGGGCGAGCCGCCGGGAGATCGCCCTTGACTGGGTGCGGGAACTGAGGGCCCACAAGGCGGAGCTGGGGCTGGACACGCACCTTATCGCCTACGGCAATGTCCACACGAACAATGGGGATCTGCCACCCAAGGCCTGGGTGCTGGAAGGTGACACCCTGCCCGCCCACGTGGACGATTTGGATTCCGTGGCGGCCATCCCCATGGCGGAGGTCTATGCCGGTCACTCCATCCTGCTGGCCGTCACCAAGTTCAGTTCCACGGCCCCCCTGAAGGTGGCGGCCCGCACCCATCCCTTCCGGGCAGCCACCATGCCGGGCTTCGGGGAGGCCATGATCCCCGCCCTGCGCCTGGATTACACGGAGATCAATCGCCGGGTGGGCTTCCTGAAGGGCCTCATGGACCAGGCCAAGTCCGCCGAAGTGGTCTTTGACCATCCCTCGGGGGAAGATCGCCTCTTCCTGGACCTGCGCTGGCGCCCTGGCCACGCCTCCGGCGGCCTGCTCCCGGACCTGGGGGTCGCGGGGAACCTCCCTTCGGGCGAAGCCTACATGGTGCCTTACGAGGGCGAACGGGAGGGCGAACCCAGCCTGACCAGCGGCATCATGCCTGTGGAATTCCGAGGCGAGGTGGTGCGCTACCGCATCGAGCAGAACCGGGCCGTGGAGGTCCTCAGCGAGGGACCCGAATCCACGCGGGAAGCGGAATTGCTGACACGCGAACCCGCCTACGGCAACCTGGCGGAGCTGGGACTGGGCGTACTGGCGGCCTTCGGGGTCAAGCCCATCGGCGTGGTGCTTCTGGATGAGAAACTGGGCCTGCACCTGGCCTTCGGCCGCAGCGAGCACTTCGGCGGCCAGGTGGGCCCTGACGCCTTCTCCTCCCCGGAGGCAGTGGTGCACATCGACCGTGTCTATGTGCCCGAAACCCAACCCCTGGTGAAGGTCCGAAGCCTGGACTTCACCCTGGAAGACGGGCGTCCCTTCCCCCTCATGCGGGATGGCGATTACGTCACCACCTTCGCCTAGCGCAGGAAAATGGCCGCGCGCGCGTTCCTCGCCATCCTGTCCCTGGCCCTGCATCTCCTTGGCCAGGATCCCTCCTCCGCCGTGGTGCGCATCCGAGCCCACCCCGGCTGTGGTCCCCGTGTCGGGAGTGGCGTGGTGGTGGCCCCGGGCATCGTGGTCACCAACGCCCATGTGGTGGAGGGGGGCGCCGAGGTCAACGTTCTCGTGGAAGGGAACACCTTCGGAGCCAGCGCCCACATCCTGGCTCCGGAATACGACCTCTGCCTGCTCAGGGTCCCGGGCCTACCCACCCCGCCGGCGGTGGTCGCGGAAGGGCCGCCCCCCAGCATCGGTGCAAAGGTCACCGCCTATGGTTACCCCACCCTCGTCACCGCCACGGGGTGGAGCTCCGCGATCCAAATCAAACGCTCCGGGACCCTCCAGGCACTCTGGCGCTACCGCAGTTCGCACATCCTTCAAACCACGGCAAACACCCAACCGGGTTTCAGCGGCGGAGGGGTATTTCTGGAGGACGGCCGCCTGGTGGGCATCACGAGTTTCGTGTTTCAAGCCCTGGAAACCCACAGCTTCGCCCTCCCTGCGGACTGGATTCCCCAGCTCCTGAAACGACCCTGGCGCCAAGGGGGGGAGGTGGCGGTCTGCAAACCGCGGGAGGTGCTCTTCCACGAACTCCTGGAGCGGCTCACCGAGGAACCCTCCAATCGAATTCCCTGGGAAGCCTTCTCCCGCTCCTGGATCCAGGCCCGCCCACAGGATCCGGACGGCTGGTTCAGCCTGGGCCACGCCCTCTATTCGCGGGTCCTTGCCTTCATCCAGGACCACGGGCAGGAGCCCGATCCAGGGCTGCTTGACTCCGCCGTCGCCGCCTACCGCAAGGCCCTGGCCTTGAACCCAGCACACGTCCGAACCTGGAACAACCTCGGGGTGACCTTTGACGCCATGGGGCGGGGCCCTCAGGCCGTGGAAGCCTACACCATGGCCCTCCGCCTGGACCCCACCTACGCCCTGGCCTGGCTCAACCTGGGCGTGACCCATTTCAATACCTATGCGTGGAAGGAAGCCCGGAATGCCTTCCATCAGGGTCTCCGCGGGATCCCTGATGACCAGCGGGCCTGGATCAATTTGGCCACCTGCCACATGAAGCTCCGGGATTGGCCCGCAGCCCTCCGCACACTCGAGTTGGCCCTGCGGTACCAGCCGCTCAATGTCTCCCTTTGGGTGGACCTCTTCCGTACCCTGGAGGCCCTCAAGGACACCCGCGGCTTCGCACAGCGTTGGGAGGATCTGGAGCGCAGGCACCCCGAGCTTGCGCAGCAGGTACGGAAGGCCCTGAAGCAACATTGAACGCCTTGCCCTTGGGCCGCATCAGAGTGTTCCGAAGGAGCACTGCCATGAGGTCCATCCGTCCCTGGAACTGGTTGGCCGTGGTTGGCCTTCTGACGGTGCTCGGGTTGGCGTCCCAGGCCCCCTGGCGCACCGCCCCCCCACCGTCCGCCGAGGCACCCATGCACCCCGACAAGCCCACCCCCTCCACCCTCAAGGCCCGTCTCACGCCCCTTCAGTACAAAGTCACCCAGGAGAACGGCACCGAGCCTGCCTTCCAGAACACCTACTGGAACGAGCACCGCGAAGGGCTCTACGTGGACATCGTGAGCGGTGAGCCCCTTTTCACCTCCCTGGATAAATTCGACTCGGGCTGTGGCTGGCCCAGCTTCACCAAACCCATTGAGGGTGTCGCCATCGTGGAGAAGCGGGACCTCAGCCATGGCATGGTTCGAAGGGAGGTCCGGAGCCCCAAGGCCGACAGCCACCTGGGTCATGTCTTCGAGGACGGTCCCCGGGACAAGGGGGGGCTGCGCTATTGCATCAATTCGGCGAGCCTGCGCTTTATCCCCGTGGAGGATTTGGCCCGGGAAGGCTTCGGTGCCCTGCTGCCCCTCTTCGGCCGCCCAGCACCGAACTTGGAAATCGCGACCCTGGCCGGAGGCTGTTTCTGGGGGATGGAAGACCTACTGCGTGCGCAGCCGGGGGTGGTGGACACCGAAGTCGGCTACACGGGAGGGCACCTGGCCCACCCCCGGTACGAGGATCTCAAGGGCGGCGCCTCGGGGCACGCCGAGGCCATCCAGGTGAAGTTCGACCCATCTCGGACCTCGTACGAGACCCTCCTGCGGTTCTATTTCCGGATGCACGACCCCACGACGCTGAACCGGCAGGGCAATGACCTCGGCACCCAATACCGGAGTGCGATCTTTTTCCACGATGAAGGCTAGCGGAAGGTGGCAGAGCGGGTGAAGGCCGAGGTGGAGGCCAGCGGCTTCTGGAAGAAGCCCCTGACCACCGAGATCACACCGTTCAAGGTCTGGTACCGCGCGGAAGAGAACCATCAGGATTACCTGGTGAAACATCCCGGTGGCTACACCTGCCATTGGGTGCGGTAGCGGCCGAAGGCCCTTTTGGGCGCCACAGGAAGCCAGCCCATGGGTGATCGCAGCCCACCTTGCCTCTCTTCATCCAGCTCGGCCCAACTCCTCTCTGCAGGCCTCCAGGGCTTTGTGGAAGGCCTTGGAGGCCAGGAGGGCCCTCACCACCCGCTGAGCCAACCGCTGCCCCGCCACCAGGTCCGAAGGGTAATGGGCTCCGCCCAGGACCCTGCCCCAGGCCAGGCGATGGGCTTCGCCCACCAGAACCTCCCGGAGGTCCGGTCGAAGTTCCCCCAACACCGACGCCCACACGAAGTAGCGAAAGGCATGGCCACTGGGGTAGGAGGGGGTATCGGCCACCGGTACACAGGGGGAAACCCGGGGATCCCGCTTGGGAGGACGGGGGCGCCTGTAGAGGTCCTTCATGTCATAGGATGTGGACCAGAGATCCTCCTGCAGGCGACGGAAAAGCTCACGGCAGACCGGTAGGCGGTCGGCGGAAAAGCCTTCTCCCATCACGCGCATGAAATCCCACACCGTCCCCTTGTCCGCCTTCATGGCCAGTTCCACCTCCTGGGGAGTCCGGGTCCGCTGGACCTCCAGGACGGTGAGGAGATCGGCTTCGTCCGCAAGGCTACCCAGGGTGGGCGGGGCGGGCAGTTGAAGGTCCCGCAGCACATCCTTGGAGTGAATGAAGTGGGGAGTGGGTTGGACCGCAGCCTTCCCAGGCCCCTGCGCGGCAGCAACCACGACCATTGCGAACCAGAGTAGTGATTTTCCGATCATGCCCAATTGTGATCCACAGGTATGGATTTGAAAATCAGGGAAGGAGCTCGGCCTCCCGGAGGAGGTTGCGCAGCTGGTCCCAGGAGTAGGGTTTGGCCAGGAAGCCCATGAACCCGTGTTCCTGGGCAGACTGGCGGCCCATCGCCTCACTGAAACCGCTGCTCAGGATGGCTCGGGCCTGGGGGTGCTCGGTGCGGATCGCCTCGAAGGCCTCCACCCCGCCCATGCGGGGCATGGTGGCATCCATGATCACCAGTCCGATGCGGGGTGCGTGGGCTCGGTAGACGCTCACAGCCTCCACCCCATCCTTGGCTTCGAGCACTTCCAATCCCATGAGCGTGGTGAGGGCCATGGCGATCACCTGCCGAACGGCGCGTTCATCGTCCACCAGGAGCACCACCTTGCCTGTAATGGGTTCAGATTCCCGCTCGGGCTCCACCTCGCGGGCAGGCGCGGGCACTTGGCCGTGCACGGGGAGGAAGACCTGGAAGCAGCATCCCTGTCCCGGCTCTGAACGCACCAACAGCCCGCCCCCATGGGCCTTGACGATGCCCAGGGCGGCGGAGAGCCCCAATCCTCGACCTTGGGCCTTCGTGCTGAAGAAGGGATCGAACGCACATACAAGGGTGTCCGGATCCATGCCAGGTCCCTGATCCTGCACCTCAAAGGCCACGAAGGAGGGTTGGGCAAAGGGGTGGATCCACGTGCCCGACAGTGACGACATGTCGGCACCCACGCCATGCCCCACCCTCAGGTGCACTGGAACCGACCGTTCTCCCATGGCTTCCAGTGCGTTGGCGAGGAGGGCCAGAAGCACCTGCACCAGCTGGTCCGTGTCTCCTTCCACCCGTGGTAATGACTCGGACACCTCGGGCCGGACCCTGCCGGGATCCAATCCCAGTTCCTCCAGGCGCGCCAGGGCCTCCCTGACGCACGCCCCGACCTCCACGGCGGTGGACATCCGGAAGCCCCGCCCCGTGAAGTCCAGCAGCTTACGGGACAGGCCCGAAGCGCGCCCCAGTACCTCCAGGGCCTCCTGCACAGCCTTGCCCCCCCGGGGATCGGGCAAAGGCATGGAACCCAGGATTTCCAGGTTGCCCTGGAGCACCTGGAAGTGGTTGTTGAAGTCGTGGGCGATACCGCCGGCCATGAGGTTCAGGCTCTCCGCCTTGAGCACCTGGCGCAGGGCCTGCTCCATGCGGTGCCGCTCGGTGATATCCCGGGTGATGGTGAGCATGCAGAGATCCTTGCGGACCTGCAGCAGGCGGGCGGAAATCAACACCGACCGGAGGTGGCCATCCTTGCTGCGCATCCGGGATTCCCGGTTGCTCACCTCCCGCTTGTCCAGGATCTCGGTCACCAAGGCATTGCGGGAGTCCAGATCCATCCAAAGACCCAGGTCCAGTACGGACCGGCCAATGACTTCCTCCCGCGCATACCCAGACTGCTGGAGCATCGCCTCATTCACCTGGATGAACACACCGTCCGAAATGCGGGTCAGAGAGATGGGGTCGGGGGAGAGCTGGAAAATGCGGTCCAGGGTTTCTTCCGACTGGCGCAGGGATTCCTCCATGCTCACCCGTTGGCTGATGTCCTCGAACATCCACACCACCCCCTGGTCCGGGTGTTCCACGTCCAACAGTCGGCCGTTGGCCCCGCACCAGATGGGGCTTCCATCCCCCTGGCGAAGCCGCAGCTCGACGGACACGGATTCGCCCCGCAACAGGGCCGGTTCCACCCTTCGTCCCAAGGCCTCGTGGGAAGCGTCATCCAGGTAGAAACGTCGGGTGGAGGATCCGATGAGTTCCTCCATGGGCAGTTTGGCAATCTCGGCCATACGCCGGTTGGCCCAGGTGAACACCCGATCCTTGAGAAGGGCGATGCCCAGGGCCGTGTTATCCAGAATGGCGGCCTGGAGCAGCATCGTTTCGTGCAGGACCTGGCGGGTGGCATGGAGCTCGGTGATATCCAAATGGGCAGAGAGCATGCAGGCCTGACCACCCAGGTCCAGATGGCGGCCGAACATCATCACCCGCTTGGGCTGGCCCTCCCGGGTGCGCACCCGCACCTCGTAGCCCTCCACGGCCCCCTGGCTGCGCATGAGGTCCAGAAAGGTTTGCCGGTCCTTGGGATCCTCATAGAAGGAAGCGGCCCGAAAACCCGAGGCATGGGCCCCCACATCGAAGCCATAGAAGCGCTTGGCGGCCTGATTGGCGTGCACCACCCGGGAGTTCTCGGCGTTCACCACCAGTACGGGCAGGGGTGCCAGATCGAAGAGGGCCCGAAAGCGGCTCTCCGCTGACTCCCGCTCCAGGATCTGCCGGTTGAGTTTGCGGTTCATGGCAAAGAAGACCAGGGCCACCCCCACGGACATGAGGGTCAGGATCACACTCGCGGCGATGGCATGCCGGACCCAGGTGGGAAGGGAGCGGGGACCCTGGGTGGCGATGAAGTCGCTCAGGTCCAGATCGGCGGGCACCATGCCCTGGCTCGCCAACACCGAGGCGATGTGTTGCCACCGCCCAAGGTAGGTGTATCCAAGCTCCACTTCACTGGGCTGGACCAGGGGCGCCATGGCCTGGGCTTCGAAGCGCAGTTGACCTGCGTCATGGTCCGGGGCGTATTCCTTGAGGATGAGGGCGATCATTTCGTCCACATGCTCAAAGGCGTATTTCCAGCCCTTCAGGCTCGCAGCCCGGAATGCCTGGACCATGGCCGGATCCCGCTTGAAGACCTCCGCGGAGGTATAGAGACAGTCTCCATAGAAATCGATACCCCCTGCCCTTGGGCTGAAGGTCACCACCTCGATGCCGGCCTTGTTCAGGGCATAGGGTTCATCGGTGGAGAAAGCACTGGAGCCATCCACCCGACCCTTCACCAGATCTTCCACCCGCAGGGTATGGGGCAGCACCTTGACGTCGCGGTGGACGCCTTCTGCCTGCAGGTAGGCTCGCAGGGCCGCGGATTGGGGTTCCAGCATGATGGTCCGACCCTTGAGGTCGTGGATCGACTGGATGCCCCGGTCCTTCCGAGCCAGCAGGACCAGGGGCGAATGCTGGAAGATGGCGGCCAGAACCCGCACCCGCTGCTCCGGCCCATGGTGCAGCACCAAGTCGGAACCCGCCACGCCGAATTCGGCGACACCCCCCAGGACCGTGCGGATGGATTCCTCTCCGGCCACGGCAGGGCGCAGGTTCACTTCCAGTCCAGCCTCGAGGTAGTACCCCTTGTGGATGGCGGCATAGTAGCCCGCGAACTGGAACTGATGGTGCCAGTGGAGTTGAAGCGTCACCTTCGCGGGGGCCTTGGGATCCCCCGCATGGGCCGCCAGGGCAACCAGCAGCAGGCACGCCAGGCCCCGCAGGAGCCGCCATGCCAGACTGTCCATCGCCCACACCATTCATCAACTCCTGGTTTTTTCCGATACCCTTCCTTCGGCAAGGAGCCTTCGCGGGTAAAATCCGGCCCCAGGGGATGGTCTGATCGCCATTCTACCCGGGTCGAATGTCCCGTCACGACGACGATGGATTATCATCTCAATCACGTCCGAGGGGCGCTGCGAGATGTACTCCATCCCAGGCTCGGACCCCGGCAGGACCGGTCCTTTGATCCAACGGCGCCCACCGACGACCCCCAGGGTTTGAACGGTGGGCCCCATC